>JBEKOZ010000087.1:0-10870 GCA_049521275.1 Bryobacteraceae bacterium
CCAGATAACTTCAGTAGTTTCAGCCAGCAGGAGATTTCGGCCGACACTAAAGCCAAGGGACTTTCGCAATTAGAGCCGATACCTGCCGTCAGGAGCACCACGCCGATGGATTTGGCCGCGGTTATCGGCGCGGAGGCCGTACAAAAAATTCAGGACTCCGGGCAAATTATTTTTCATACTGTCGGTGACACCGGCGGAATTCAAAGTCCTCAATTCCAATTCGCGGTTGCCGACGGCATGGCCAACGATTTGGGAAATGGCGCCGCGTTTTGGTATCACTTGGGCGACGTCGTTTACTATTTCGGCCAGGACCAATATTACTTCGAGCAGTTCTACGATCCGTACCGCAACTATAATGCTCCGATTTTCGCAATTCCCGGCAATCACGACGGAGCTCTCTTCCAAGGCGAACCCCAAAAATCGCTGGCCGGCTTTTTGGCGAACTTTTGCACCAGTCAACCCACGCAGAGTGCAGATAGTCAAGGAGCGGTCCGGACCACCATGGACCAACCAGGCGTCTACTTCACGCTGAACGCTCCCTTTGTCAAATTCATCGGGCTCTATTCGAATACCAGTGAAGGCGGAACGGAGGGCGTGATCTCGGGTCCTAAGGTGGGCAATGCCCAGTTGACTTTTTTGAAGCAGCAACTGGCGGCGGCGAAGGCGGAGCGCGACCAGGGCCAGTGGCGCGCCCTGGTCATCGCGACGCATCATCCGCCATTCACCAGCAGCGGTCAGCACGTGCCCAGCCCGACAATGCTAAAGCAGATCGACGCAGCCTGCAATGCGGCCGGCATTCAGCCGGACCTGCATCTCTCCGGCCATGCCCACCTTTACGAGCGATACACGCGGACCGTAGGCAGCAAGCAAATTCCCTATATCGTCGCGGGTATGGGTGGATTTTACAATCTGCCGGGTCTGAAGCCAACGAACATGCGCCCCACACCGCCCAAGACTCCGGCGTCCGGCACGGATGCGAGCGGGAACCCGCTTCGGCTGGAAGTTTACAACTACAACACTTTCGGGTTTTTACGAATAACCGTGTCGCCGGCTTCCCTTACGGGCGAGTTCGTGACCGTTGACCCAACGTCAGGGAAAACAGGCGTGGGCGATAGTTTCACGGTGAACCTGAAGGCGAATACCCTCTCGAGCGGTTTGTCCGCCGGCTCCAGTGTCAAATCGAAGAGCCAGGCACCCGGCAAAAAAGCCGCTTCGACGCCGGCGAAGGCAAAGAATAAGGCGACGCGAGGGCGCAAGAAATAGCCACCGCGGACCCGCTGCTTGAGCGCCGCTTAATGGTTCCCATCCGCTGAATACCAGTCCAACACGCGTAACGCGCGGAGGGTGTTCCACCGGCTCGGGCGGCCCTCGGCCTCGCCGGTCTCGACCGGCATCTTGCCGGGGTACTGGGTCTCGAGCGGCCACCGGCCGTCGTCGTCGCGCTTCGACGCGACCAGGTCTATCGCCTCGGCTAGCCGCTGGTCGGGCGCGCCGCCGGCGCGGCGCAGGTACTCGAGCCCCCGCAGCACGTCGTAATGCCACCACGTTGGGAAGGCGAATCGCGTCCACACGGCGCCACCCTTGCGATCCCGCTCGATCACCTCGCCGGTCGACCTCCGGCGGCAGAGGCGGCGCTCGAGAAGGTACTCCTGCCCACGAAGACGGGCCTCGGTTGTCTCCGGGCTGTCGCCGGCGGCCTGTTCGTATTCGAGCAGGGCTTCGAGCACGCAGATGGTGGTGTTGAACGACGACCGCGTCGAGCCGTTGGCGGCCTCGCAGTTCCAGCCGCCGTCGGGCAGCTGCTCGGCGAGCAGCCGGTCGACGATACCCCGGACGTCCTCGCCGAAGTAGGCGCCGACCGCCGCGACCTGCCCGTTGATACAGGGTTCGACTTCGCCTTCAAAGAAGGCATGGCCGTCGCATTCCCGCGGGCCGCATCCCAGCCACGTTACCCGCTTGCGGACCAGGCCAACCGCGCGGCGCGCCTGGTCGCTTGCAGGATCGAGGCCCATGTCCCGCAGCAGCATCAGGACGTGCATCGTGGAGTTCCACCCGCGGTTCCAGGCCGCGCCGCCCCATCGCCCGTCAGGCCCCTGGAGGGCCAGAAGCCGTGCGCCCGCTCCCTCGGTCGCGACCCTTTGACGTTCGGCCCTGATCTCGTTCGCGGGCGCATCGGTCAGGTCGCGCATCACCTGCCAGCGGATCGAAGGGTCAGAATCGAGCAGCCAGCGAATGACGGAACGTCGTTGGGATGGGTGAGCCATCTGCGATCTTCCCCTTCGCACGACATCTTAGCGCAGCCCGACCAGCAGCTGGCGAGAGGTTTACGTTGATTTTCACCGTAACCCTGGGAGATAACGCCACCGCGTCCGACTCCGGTACATCGCATAACCCTCCGGGAACTTCTCGGCGAGTTCGCGTTCTTCGGAGGCAATTCGCAACTCCGACCCAGCCAGATAGAGAAGCACCGGCAGGATCAATTTGACGCCGCCCGAAATGAGGAATCCTGTCGCCACCAGCATCGCGAGAAAAGCCAGATAGAGCGGGTTACGCAGCCACGAGTAGGCGCCTCCGGTTACCAAGGTATCGCCGTCGGCATCCCGAGGCACGGATCGAAGCGCCCACAAAAACAGAGCCGCGCCGAGCGGCGCGAGCACCAGCGCACCGGCCAATTCAAACGTCCGCGGCCGCAGCGGTCCATCGCCCATGGACCTGGTAACGGCGAATGCCGCAAGAATCTGGAGCAGAGTGCCGATGAGCTGTGGCGCTGTGATCGTCCCGGCGACCCGCCTGCCTAGCCGCGGCAACGCGCCCACGACGGCGCCAACGGCGAACACCACCCAAGCCACGAGATAGACGCAATACGCCGCGATCTTCAACAGGTCGATTGCGGACTTGTGCGTCATCCAGAAGCCAGGTCGGTTGGCGATCCCGAGACAGACTCCAGGACGGGCCGGGAACGTCCGAGCTCCCACATCGCGACCCAACCTAACAGACCAATCAGAACGCCGGCGATGCCGCCGTAAAAACGCATCGGTTGGAGGTGCAGAGTATCGAGCCAGACGCGGAAGCCTCCATAGAGAACGCCGTAGAGGCCGAAGTAGAACCCCACGGGACGTGGCCGGCGATCGAGAAAATGAAACAACGCCGTCAGTCCGATCAGGTATAGAAACTCGATCAGCCCGAGATCGTAACGCGAACCCTCTGGAAACTTCACCGCGATCCAACTGGTGGAAGCAAGGCCACGGTGGTCGTGAGCAAGCGCGCATCCCAGGCGGCCGATCATCCAAGCCATGGGCATCGCGTAAGCGACGATATCCAGCCGGCGCATCGTTTCCACCAGCGTGAGCCGGTGATAGCGGCACCACACGAGCCCGGCGAGAAAACCCGCGCTGATACCTCCGACAGAGCGGACGCCGAGGCTCAAACGAAAGGCGCGGGTGGGATCGGCGAGAAAAGCTGGGAAATCGCTCATCACCGTTTTGGACAGCACGGCGCCCGCCATCGCGCTGATGTACACCCAAAAACAGAATCGGAACATCTGTTCCACGGGGATCCCGAACCGATGCGCGCGAATCATGATCGCGCGTCCGCCAATGAATACCGCCAGCGCCGCCAGCGCCCCAAACGCATGGAGCTCAAACGGACCCACATGAAGCGCCGGCTGCGGATAATAAGGAATCACAACTCAGTGCACCCACGCCAGACCGAGGATGTTGGTTCCTGGCGCGGCGGTTGTTGTCTTCACCTGGTTCTGGATCAGATCGACGACCGAGACGGTGCCGTCGCCGGTGTTAATGACGGTGAGGAATTGATCGGCATAGGACATATGAATGTCACCCGGAATCGAGCCGACGGTGTAGGTGCTCAGCGTCTGATAGGTTTGCGTATTGACCACATACACCTTGCCGTTCCCGGGCCCGCTGGCGGCGCTGGTGACATAAGCTCTCGACCCGACGGAATTGAAGGCGACGTCGGTTGCGAGGTTGATGTTCAGCGTGGTCACCAGCGTATTGGTCAACAGATCGATGACATCGACCCCGGTCGACAGGGTCGAAGTCACCCAAAGCTGTGAACCATCCGGCGAAATTGTTTCACCCGACGGATAAATCATGCTCAGGTTTATGTTTGCCACAACCTGGTGAGTTTGAATATTAATCACGATCACGCTTGGAGTGCTGGTGTTGAAGCTGGTGACGTAAGCCAGGGTGCCGTCATTGGAAATCGCGATCCCCTGGGGGTTAATCCCGTTATTGACGCTGAGCGAATAGACCACCGTATTCGTCGCAACGCTGATGAAAGTGACGTATCCGGTGAAGCTGGTGACGATCGCCGTCGTGCCGTCCGGCGTGATCGCCACCTGTAAAGGCAGTTGCGGCACCTGTATTACAGCCTCAACCTTGAAAGGGCAGGTGCCGATACGCGTCACTTGACTGAGCGTGTGATCGACGTGGAATATGTCGGGAAAGGTCGAGTCGCATGGCGGCGGTGTGGAAGGTTGCGGCACGTCCGGAAGGAAGGGCAGGAACTGAAGCTGTTGCGGCAGGTACGCATAAGTTCCGGGCGTCGCCGAACTGGTGCTGGGATGAGGAGTGCGCGCGTAGCCGCTTGGACCGGAGGGCGTGCCTATCGGGAACGTGGGGGTTTGTGAATTCTTCATCTGCGGCGAATTCGGATGGGAGCAGTCCCACTGCATGGGACTGAAGTTCGGCGAGGAATCCGTGCTGAGGATGGTGGGGTTATTGCCGCTGTAGCTCATCAGCGCAGGCTGATTACCGATGCAAGCGACCCAAAAACCTGGGTACTGATCCTCCTTGCTCTCGTCGCAGTCACAGGCTGCGAAAACGAACCAGCCCAGGCTGAGGACGATCCCACAGGCCATCAACTTCGTCGACCGTTTCATTGCAGCACCACCGTTTTCCCGGCAATCGAGTAAAACGACGCAAGCCCGACTTGCAGCCCCGTCGCCTGAATTGCCTGGAGGCTCGACCCGGAGAGCGTCATCATGTAGATCACATCCCTCGATTGCAGAGGATTCGGGCGCGTCGCCGGCAGATTGGCGAGAAGATCCGAAGGAATCGTGAAACTGGTGGCCCCCTGCGGCGCGATGCACGCAAACACGGCGCTCGAATTGGACGGAAGATCGATGCCGAAGCCGATAAAGGCCACCACCTGTCCGCTGTCGCCGCCCGACCAGTTGAGCGTGAGCGGCTGACTCCGGGTCACCACGTTGGTGGTGAGCCGATTGGTCCACGTCGGCGGCGTCGGGACCGTGAACTTGGTCAGAAACGTCCCTATATTCATCCCGCCGAATCCCTGAAGAGTATACGCCCCCGGATCGAGATACAGACTACTGGGCAAAATGTTATTCGTGATCAATCCGCCCAGATAGGATGCGTTGGCGCCGCTGAAACTGGCGGCCAGCGTTTTGATTCCGTTCGGTCCTGTCAACAGCAGAGGCAATCCGTAATCGAGCGGGATGGTGGTCGGCATGGAGCCAGGCAGCGGGCTTCCGTTCATCAAATCACCCTGATGTAAATACTCCGTGCAAGTACCCGACGGCGGAAATGCCAGAGCCGGATTAAATGGAAACGTCACCACATTCGGCTGAAAGGCGAAGGTCACGTTGTAGTCGCCGGTCGCATCCACCGGCGCCCACACACCCACGTCGTGACGGGTGGTGGCGCGAACCGCAATATTTTCGGCGAGCGTCTGTCCATTGAGGAACGCGGCGGTAACGGTGGGAAGCACGTCTGTGGTGCAAGAACCCGGCGTCGGGGAGATAGCCATGGTCACAAAATTACTGATGTTGACGCCGTTGGTGCGGACATAAACCGGCACCCAGCACCCATCGGGCGCGGTCGCCGGCACATTAAACACCACCTGATCGGTCCCCGAACAGCACGGCGCCCGGCCGCTGTACAGCACTTGCGCGGAAACGCCTCCGACAAAAACCTCGACCTTCACCCCTGGAAGATTGCCGACCGGCGGCGCCAGGTTATCTGCGGCTTGGATCGGCCCCAGCCCGGTCCCCCACAACGTGACCGCTTGCCCATTCTGCGCGGTGACCGTCGACTGGTTGATCGGCTGATTCGTCGCCGTGATGAAATTCTGGATGATCCCCGGCCCGATGCCCGTACCGAGCGCCGTGAATATTCCAAAAACACTCGTGACAATTTGAATCGGCGCCAAGTTGCTCTTGGTCGCCCCCACGGTCACCTGAATCGAAGCCGCCCCCAGCGGCGCAGTCGACGGCATGATCGCATTGATCTGCGTGGCACTGACGTAGACTGGAATCGCCGCGACGGTCGTGTTCCCTTGCACGACGTTGATCGTCGTGCCGCCCAGCGAATTTCCCAGTGGAAACGCCGAGACGCTCACTCCTGTCTTCGGACCCAGCGCTGCTCCGAACACGCTGAAAATCGACCCCTGGGCAATCGACCCGCCTGGGATCCCATTGGGCGTGTAACTCGCCGCGTTATAAATCGACCGATTGTAAATCAGCGGCTGTCCGTAGCAGCACGTCAGGAAAGCGGGCAGCAGAATCGCACCAGGCAGGAGCCGAATCCCACTGCGCAGGAAGGTTGAACAAAACATAGGTCCTCCGGTGGCGGACCAAGTAATTCTACATCAGGCGAGGCCCTCTGCGGCGCAAACGAGATAGGACCTTCGTACTCTATTGTTTCCGCTGACGCCCTCCGATGGACGACGAAGTGCAATTGATCACGATTCTCGGATTGGCGGTCTGCCTTGGGATGCTTTACCTGCGCGCCAAGGCAGCGAAAACGCGGCCTGCATCGACCACGAAGCAGCGGCTGAAGACGGCTCACGTGCTATTGATCGCCTTGGCTGTGTGGCTGGTGGTTAACTTCAATCTGCAGCATTTGGATCGGGCCATCAGCGGACAGGCGGCGGGCGAGCCGTCTGCCTGGGAAAGAATTGTGAGCTTCCTGGCGGGAGGAAAGTGATGCTTCGTTGCTTTTTCTTGATTGCGATTTCGACGGCGGCGGCCGCTGCCCAGGGGTTTCATTGGACGTGCAACCCCAAGGACGGAAAGTTCATGCGCGGGTTCGGCAACGAGAGATATTACTGCTGGGATGGGCAGATCTTCAGCACCGCGGAGGGCTACAATCCTCCGCCGAAGTATGTGCTCGATTATTGGGTGGAAGTGCACCGGAAAATGGAACAGACTCGCGTGGATATCGCGCGGAAGGGCCAGGAAATGGCGGACAAGGTTCATCAGGCGCAGTTGGACAGCGCGCGGATGAATCAGGAAAGGCTGCAAAAGGACCAGGCGTTCAACGACGAGCTGAACCGGAAGATCGCGGAACAGCGAGGCGGGCAGAGCTACGCCAGGCCGATTTCGAGGGGCGAAGCGGTGCTGGGACCCGAAAAGCCCGAAACCGCCGCGATCGCGCCTCCGGTGACGCGCGCCAAGGCCGCGGAGGTGCAGGTGGGCATGGATCGCGCGGCGGTCGAGGGGATTTTGGGCAAGCCGCACGGGTCGATGTCGATTCCGGACGACGACGGGCTCGTCGAGGTGTTGAATTACACGCTCGACGATAAGGGCACGGCGAAGGTGCGCCTCGAAAAAGGCAAAGTCGTTTCGGTGAAGATGTTGGATTAGGCTCGCCCGCGTTCGCTTTGCCCAGCGCAATGGGTGTGCCGCCTGATACCATTCGCAGGTGGGCGATTCTGTTTGCGTTCCCAGTCCTGCCTCGCCGCTCTCCGCCACGACGGCTACGCCGCGGCACTCTGCCCTGGTGCGCGTTACGCACTGGATCACGACCTTGTGCTTTTTTGCCCTGCTCGTCAGCGGCATCGAAATTGTGATCTCTCACCCGCGCTTTTATTGGGGCGAGACCGGCAATGTCTTGACTCCACCATTATTCAAACTGCCGATCCCCTCCTCAAGGGCATTGGTTCCGACCGGCTACGGGTACGTGCTTCCAGACCAGAACGGCTGGAGCCGCTATCTTCACTTTCAATCGGCATGGATTGTTGTGCTCACTGGGCTGCTTTATATAATCTGGGGTTTGTTTACGCGGCATTTCCGGAAAAACATGCTTCCGCGTAAGGCAGATCTTTCTTGGCCCACGTTCGCGGGCGCAGTCGCTCACCATTTACGATTCGCGCGGCCAAGCGAGGCAGAGGCCTGGTCGTATAACGCGCTCCAGCGGCTCACCTACCTGGTGGTAATCTTCGTTTTATTCCCCCTGGTAATCTGGACGGGTCTGGCGATGTCCCCCGCCTTCGTTTCCGCGGTTCCGGCGACGGTCACACTGTTGGGCGGTCAGCAATCCGCGCGCACGATTCATTTCTTCGTGTCCTTGTTTCTCACGCTGTTCCTGGTAGTGCACGTCGTGATGGTGTTTGTTGCCGGATTCCGGAGCCGCATGCGAGCGATGATCACGGGCCGCGCCGGTTCAAATAGGGAGAGTACATGAGCGATTTCTCACGCCGCAAATTGATTACTACCGGACTCGCAACCGCGGCGGGCGTGTCGGGCTTGGGAGTGGCCGCGCGCCTCGCCGAAAAGTACGGCCTGGTCCCGCCCGATCACGGCGGAGTTTACGGCCTCGGCGAAACGCTGACCTACGCTTCCCAGAGCCTGCTGACCAGGCACTCATTGGCTCGCGAGTTCCCTCGAGGCCAGATTTCGAAGGCGCCGGTCGTGAACCAGATCGCGCCCCTGACGGACACGTTCAAGCGCCTTCAGGCGGGAGGATTCGTGGACTGGCGGCTCTCGGTTGATGGCATGGTGAACAAACCCACTTCGTTTTCGCTTGCCCAGCTTAAAAGCTACCCGCCGAAGAGCCAGATCACCCAACTGGCGTGTGAGGAGGGCTGGTCCTATATCGCGGAATGGATCGGCGTGCCTCTGTCCCATGTGTTGGATGCGGTGGGGATTCGGCCCCAGGCCAGATACGTCGTCTACTTTTCGTTCGAGCCCGACTGGTGGGACAGTATCGATATGGCGGATGCATTGCATCCTCAGACGTATCTCGCCTATGGGATGAACGGCGGCGAACTTGCGGTGGGCAACGGCGGCCCGCTGCGCATGCGGGTTCCCCGCCAGCTCGGCTACAAGAGTGTGAAGTTTGTCACCCGGCTGACGGTCACCGATAGTCTGAAAGGCTTTGGAAAGGGCCTGGGTTCGGCGTCTCCAGAAGGAGGCTATGCCTGGTATGCAGGCATTTGAACCCGCATCGCCGGGGACGCCGGCCGCACAAGTTAGCGTCCTGTTTCTGAAGTTGGTATAGCGACAAGCGTGGGGCGGACGCCCTCGTCGGCGCCGGACCCCCTGGTCCGCCTCGGCCTGCGCACGCGAATCATAGGCCGACGCGGGCGTCGGCCGCGGTCCAGGGGGACCGCCCCACCCAAGGCGTTCGTCAAGGAACTTCGTAAACAGAACATTAGCGCGCGAAGAGATTCGTGTTCAAAAAGTCGTTGCGGAATTTTCCATTCGGATCGAAGCGAGTGGCCAGTTGCCTGAAGTCGGCCAGCTTTTCATATCTCGACCGGAGCTGCGCCGGCGGCAGGGTGAACAGCTTGCCCCAGTGAGGGCGGGGCTGAAAAGGTGAGAGTTCCTTTTCAATGACGGGAAGCAGGCGCCGGACCGCTGGCCAGTCCTGCTTCCAGGTAAAGTGGATCGTTACACTTGGCTGCTGATAGCAGGTGCTCATCCACAGATCATCGGCCGCGATGGTGCGGATCTCCGAGATGAGCAGATGCGGAGTCACCTGATCGCGGAGCCGCTCCACCGCCAGAATCGCATCGACCGCGTTGCGCCGAGGCACGAAGTATTCCGACTGAAGCTCCTTACCGGCGCTCGGCGTGAACCCCATGCGGAAATGAGGCAGCCGTTCGTACCAGGGGCCTGCCACTCCCATCTGTTCCGTGCAGTTCTCGGCGGAAAGTTCGGCGATCGGGTGAAGGTTTCGGACTGCAAGCTTTGCGCCGAAAAACTCCGCGGGCGCCGCGAATCCCGGCCCTTCGCCTACACGACTCTTGATCCATACCTCGGCAATGCGCTGTCTCTGCCAGTCAGTGAACAGACTGACGCTGTAACCGCTCGCCTGAATTTCATCGAAGTGATCCTGCATCTGGGCGAGCGGCATGTTCTCATACACGTACTGCCGCACAGCGTAGGTAGGCTGAATGTCGAGAGTGATCCTTGTAATCACGCCGAGAGCGCCGAGTCCGACTACGGCTCCCCGGAAGGCTTCGCCGTCTGATTTGCGGGAGAGCTTCACTACATCACCAGCCGCGTTGACGATTTCGACGGCCGTCACCGCGGTAGCGAGGTTGCCGTTCTTCTCGCCCGAGCCGTGCGTCGCGGTGCTACAGGCTCCGGCGATCGAAATGTGCGGGAGCGAAGCCAGGTTGTGGAGCGCGAAACCCTTGCTATCCAGGTACGGCCCCAGTTGGCCATAGGTGACGCCCGCGTCGACCGTCACCGTGCGGGCGCCTGGATCGAGCGCAACCACCTCGTGCATTGGTTTCAGCGAGAGCAGGCTATGCCGGCTGTCCGCAATGGAGTTGAAACAGTGGCGAGTGCCGAGGACCTTCACTTTGTCCTGCGCCTGCACGACGGACCGGATCTGCTCGACCGATCCGGCCTCATGCAGCTGATCGGTACTGTAAGTGAGGTTCCCAGCCCAGTTGGTCAGCTTCTGCTTCGCCGCCCACGAGGAGAGGGGCGCGACCGCAGGGCTCGCCATGGCAGCCGACAGCAGGTTGAGGAAGGTGCGTTTTTTCACTGTCGCCTAGGGATCATATCAAGTCCCGATCGCGGGTAGTGCGTCACACACTTCGTTCCGGCCGGGTGGGGCCGCCAATTCTGGCGGCAAGCCGGCCTTCAGCCGGC
>JBEKOZ010000088.1:0-10726 GCA_049521275.1 Bryobacteraceae bacterium
GCCCTGGTATGCAAAGCTTGGCTTCGTGATGGGACTCGCGCTGGTGACGGTGATGGCCACCATGGCGTCGATTTCGCATGAACGGGCGTGGAACGCAAAAACGATTGCCTGCCTGGTGCTGGCGCTGATCTTCGCCGCCGGAATGGGGGCGACCACATATTATTACCACCTGCACGAGAACGACGATCAAGCGTCGGGGGCGGATGACGATTCGATCACGCTGTTGCATTTGCCGGAGGCGCGGGCGGAGGCAATGAAATGAGCGAGTTGAAGTTCGCGGCCTGGAGCGTCGCCGAGAGCCCGGTCGCCATTGAATATTCGCTGGTGGTGATCGAGGAGATCCGGCATGCCGTGGCGGAGGGTTTCCAAAGGCTCTCGCGCGGTGGAATCGAAGTGGGCGGCATTCTCTACGGAACGCGCGACGGACGGACCGTGCGGATTCTGGCGATGCGGCCCATTGCCTGCGAGCACGCTCGCGGGCCGGCGTTCCTGTTGTCCGATAAAGATCGCAAGGTGTTGAATGAGCAGCTCGCCGCGGATGCGCAGGATCCTCATCTGGAGGGGCTGATTTCGCTAGGATGGTTCCTTTCGCACACGCGCAGTGAAATTACTCTGAGCGATTCGGATCTGGAACTGTACTCGATCTTCTTCCCCGCGCCCTGGCAGGTCACGATGGTGGTGAGGCCGGGGCGCGCCGGGAGCATGCGGGCGGGGTATTTCGTGCGCGAGGCGGACGGAACCGTCAAGAGCGAGCGCAGTTATCTCGAATTCAATTTTGCCGACCGCTTAGCGGGTGTACTGGATCGCGCCCCGGGGCCGCGCGGCGAGCGCGTGCCGGGCGAGCGGCGCCTGAATGCCGTCGCGCGTTCAGATGGGTTTCAAAGTTCGGCCGGCGCGGTGGCGGCGGCGCGGCGCGAAATGATGCCTCTGCCGGAAATTGCGGCGCCGACCTTTGGACAGCCGGAGCATTACATTTCGCCGCCTCCGCCGAAAAAGAAATGGCTGTGGCTGGCGGGATGGGTCGCGCTGGTGCTAATCGTGGTGGTGTTGGGGCTTCGCTATTGGACTGTCCGGCCTGCGAGCGAGCCGATTTCGCTGGCCGTGATTGAGCGAGAGGGCCAGTTGCGCATCGAATGGAATCACGCGGCGAGGCCGGTGAATGAGGCGGTGCGCGGAATTCTGGTGATCAACGACGGCACCAATACGCAAACCTTCGCGCTCTCCCACCGCGAGCTGACGCTTGGCAGCTTCACTTATGAGAGGAAGACGGGCGATGTCGATGTGAGGATGTCGGTGGAGGATAGCGAAGGAGCGAAGGTGCAGGAAGCGTCGCGATTTGTGGGCCAGGCTCCGGTGAGAAGCGATCCAAACGAAGTGATGGATCTGAAGCAGAAGCGCGACGAGCTGCAGGCCGAAGTGGACCGGCTGACCCGGGAAAACAGCAGCCAGGAAGAGAAAATCAGGGAATTGCAGCGCACGGTCGAGATCATGCAGGCGCGATCCGCTAAGTAAACAGAGGGCTGTCGCGGAGAAGACGGAGCCGCTCCGGAGAGCGGCTGCCGGCTGAAAGCCCGCCCTACGGCTGCGCAGTATATGCATCGCGATGAGAAACTAATGCGCATCGCGGCACTTCTTGCCGAATAAGGCTTGGCGAATCATTCATTTTCCACACCATATGTCTCTTTGGGCATGGCCTTGCTTACCAGAGTAGTGTCATCGGCTAACCCCAGTGACCAGGAAGAGTTTAAAAAATGAGATCGTCCATTGTTTTGCGTACAGCGGTTCTGGCGTTGGCCGCGGCTTTCGTGCCGGCTGCGTCCCAAGCGCAGGTTGTGCTTTCGATCAACGTCGCTCCGCCGATACTGCCGGTGTACACGCAGCCGCTTTGTCCCGAAGATGGATTCCTATGGACGCCGGGCTATTGGGCGTACGGCGACCAGGGATATTTCTGGGTGCCCGGCGTGTGGGTGCAGCCGCCCAGCGTCGGACTCCTGTGGACACCCGGATACTGGGGATGGGGCGCGGGCGTCTACGCCTGGAATGCGGGCTATTGGGGCGAGCAGGTCGGTTTCTATGGCGGCGTGAACTATGGATTTGGATATGGCGGAGTCGGATTTGAGGGAGGGCGCTGGGAAAGCGGCCACTTTTCCTACAACACCGCGGTCGCGAACATCAACACAACGATCATCCACAACTCCTATCGAACCAATGTGGCGAGCAATAACGTCCGCGCCAGTTTCAATGGCGGAACGGGCGGCGTAAAGGCGACGCCGAGTGCTGCGGAGAAAACGGCGATGAGTGCGCATCACACCGCGGCGACTCCCGCGCAGACCGCGCATATCACGGCGGCGGGGCAAAACCGCGCGCAGCTGGCGTCGGTCAATCATGGAACACCGGCGAGCGCCGCGATGAGCCGTCCTGCTGCTGCCGCGAGCCGGCCTGTTGCTGCCAATAAACCTGCTGCTGCGGCGAGTCGTCCAGCCGCTGCCGAGAGCCGTCCTGCTGCTGCCGCGAGTCGTCCTGCCGCTGCTGAGAGCCGTCCTGCTGCTGCCGCGAGTCGTCCGGCCGCTCCCGCGAGTCATCCTGCCGCTACTGAGAGCCGTCCTGCCGCTGCGAGCCATCCGGCTCCTGCCAATAAGCCTGCACCCGCCGCGAACCATCCGGCCCCCGCCGCGGCCCATCCGGCGGCGAATAAACCTGCGCCTGCCGCTCGTGAGAGCAAGCCGGCGGCGGAAAAGAAATAGATTTATCGCGAGGTCGGAGGGCGGCCCCTCTTTGTATTTATGGCTTCAGCAGCCGGCTTCGCTCTTCCGATTCCATCCGGTTGATATCCGCATCGGGCAGGTAGCAGGGGGTGGTGACGCGCACAGGCTTGAATGGCTTGCCGTCCTCAAACATCGTGGTCTTGGTAAAGCAAACCTGCTCCCCGCGCCGCTCCTTGGTTTTGGGAATGTCAAGCACCTGGGTAAACATGTCGCCGGTCATATCGGAGATCTGCGAGGTGGTCTCGAAGATTTGCTCGATTTTGGCGCCGAGAGTGAAAATCATCAGATTGGTGCCCCAGGTTTCCGCGCCGCCGAAATCCGACTCGACCACCAGTTCATCGGCGCCGTCGCCATTCAGGTCCAGCATACGGATGGTCTGGACGGTGAAGTGATGCATCGTCTCCAGCAAAAAACGGTCCCGGACCTGCCAGGTTCCCCCGACATTGGCGAGTTGCACCAGCAGTCCGAGCGACGGGCATGCCATGGATG
The DNA here is from genome assembly GCA_049521275.1 of Bryobacteraceae bacterium. Taxonomy (GTDB): domain Bacteria; phylum Acidobacteriota; class Terriglobia; order Bryobacterales; family Bryobacteraceae; genus Palsa-187. Next base: position 3,255 of record JBEKOZ010000088.1, read on the forward strand.
GCACTGCGTCTTCGAATTTGTATTGCAGAACGGCGAGTAAGCCCGTGCTGTTGGGCCAGTGAAAAATCTGAAGGCGAACCAGCCGAGTGTTCGAAGGCCGGCCGGTGATCAGTTGATCGGAAGCTTGCTTTTCCGCCTCGTTGGTGGCTTTGCCGAGGACGCGATACACATTTTCCCTGGCCAGCGCATCCGGGGAGTTCAGTTGTCCGGGCCTGGGTTCTTCGGGCCACGAATCATCCGCGCGCTTGCCTGCCTCGAGCGAAATCTGCATCCCGGGAAAAATGGCCTGGAGTGCGGCGATGCGCAGGGCTTCGTCAGCAACGGGAGCGGTGTCGGCTATCGCGATCGCTGTGAAGAGGAAAAGGGGGCCCAGCCAACGCATACTAGCAGGATAACTAATTTCGCAGTCGTGTCCGCGCATGCTTACGACGGTGCGGAAAAAGTCGCAGAGATCGCTCCCTGTGGTCGCGGCTCGGAATCGGCGTTACCTCAAATCAATTGCTTACCGAGCCGCGACCGCAGGGAGCGATCATGAGGTAGTGTCCGCATGCTGACGCATGGCGGTTCCGGGGCTGAGCAGTAGCGGCAGGCTGGGGCCTAGTCCACACGGAACCGCCATGCGTAAGCATGCGGATCAGCTAGCCCTAGCGGTTATATTTCGGGGTCACGCCGCGCAGGCGTTCCCATATTTTATCCAGCGCGGCGAGCGTTTCACTATCGAGCGGACCTTCCCCGGCCGCGGCCAGGTTTTGATCGAGCTGTTCTGGTTTCGAAGCGCCAAGAATCACGCATTCGATGGCTGTGTGATGCAGCAGCCAGCACAGCGCCAGGCTCACCATGGAGCGTCCCGACTGCTTCGAAATATCGCGCACGGCTTCGACGGCACTGAAATCGTCGGCATGCCAGTAACGGTCGAGATACATTTTGTTCTTGTCGAAGCGCGAGCCGCGGATCGGCTCTTGCGCGCTATGTTTGCCGGTAAGCAAGCCGCCCGCGAGCGGATTGTAGACCACGTTCGCGATGCCGAACTCCTTGGACATCGGCAGGAATTCCTGTTCGATGCCGCGGGCCAGCAGGTTGTACATGGGCTGCGACACCAGAACGGGGACGATCCCTTGCATCTGGGTGACCTGCCAGGCGGCGTAATTCGATTGCGCGATGTGCCGGACCTTGCCCTCCTGAACCAGTTCGGCCATAGCGGCGAGCGACTCTTCGATCCGCGTCGAGTAATCGGGGAGGTGCATGTAGTAGAGGTCGAGATAATCGGTTTCGAGGCGCGTCAGGCTCTCGTCGATGGCCCGCCGGATCGCCGGGCGCGAGAGACCCTTCTGATCCGGGGCATCGCCGACCTTGTTGGATACTTTGCTCGCCAGAATCACCCGATGGCGGCGGCCTTTGAGCGCCCGGCCGAGAAAGGTTTCCGAAGTGCCTCCGGTATAGACGTTGGCCGTATCGAAGAAATTGATGCCGGCATCGAGGCAGCGTTCCACCATGTGCACGGAGACCGGTTCGTCGGTTTGCCCGCCGAAAGTCATGGTGCCGAAGCAGAGGCGGGAAACGTTCAGGCCGGTTTTGGAAAGGGTGATTTGATCCACTTAGCCAGAATATCGGATAGCCAGGAGTTGTACGATAGTGGTGTCGATGCTCTCGTGGAAGAACGGTGACTTATGAATGTTGTTACTGTATCGCCAAAATTTCAGGTCGTCATTCCACTCGCGGTTCGCAAATCGCTGGGGATCCGCGCAGGAGAAAAAGTGTGCATCATGGAATATGAGGGGAGAATCGCGCTCATCCCCATAAAGCCCATGCGAAAAATGCGCGGCGCGTTCAAGGGCATGGATACCACAAAATAGCCGGCGTCCGATTTATCAGAATGAGAGCCGCCTGAAAAGGCGGCTGCCGCCAAAATTGGCTGCCCTACAAGACGGCTCTCTTAAAGTTTTCCAGTCTAGCGCTGCGCGGCGGAGTGTACCTTTTTCCTGGAGGCCTGCGGCATCAACAACTGTTCCACTTGCGCCTCGGGAAGAAGCAGGCTGATATGAGCGGTGCTGCCGTTGACGCTGAACTGCGCGGAACTGGCTATCGACGCCACGCCGGAGGGCGCGTTGGCATTTCCGGCGATCATGCTGACAAAGAACTTCAGCACATCGACCAGCGCCTGGGCGTTCTGCGGGGAAGCCGTTACCGCGTCGGCTGAAACGGTGATCGCGGTACTGCCGAATTGCACGCCGCCCGAGGCCGCGGTGATGGATTGCATCAACCCGCTCTGGGCGACCGGCCCGAGATTGCCGCCCTGCCTGGTGCTCATAAAATCCGAAAGAGGGGTGTTGGTGGCGAACCATGCGCTGTTTGACGCGCTGACGGTCATGGCGGTCTGGGCCAGCGCTCCGGTATAGGTTGCGCCGGCGATTTTGCGATCGATGGCGGCCTTCACCGATGCGGAGTCTCCCATGGCGGCGGTACCACCGTCGAGAAAGGCCAAGGCAACGGGATCGGTCGACTGCCCGGCGGGCGGTCCGATCAGATTAAAGCCGTTATAGTTCGTCACGACGCCACCTTCGGCGGTGGCCGTACTGACAATCATGGCAACGTTGAAAACGCCCCGGCCAAGGATCAATCCCGAGTGCGTTGTGGAGGAGCCGGTCGAAGGAGTCGCCGCGACGATTTCGAGCAGGTCCTTGCGCGGATCGAAGCCGGTGGTGGAAATGAACTGCACGAATTCGCTGTCGTTAAATTGCATCTGGGACAAAATATATTGCCCGAAGGGCGATGTCAGGCTCTGGGCGACGTTCATGCCGGAGACGACGGTCGCATCGGGCATGACGAGGTTCAGCAGCGCAGGGGTGACGCCCGCGGATGCCGTGGCCGCCACAAGAAACAAAGAGAAAACGATCAAGGTCAGTTTTTTCATCGGGAACCTATACTCCATTCTACGAGTAATGACGGGGCAGGTTCCCGATTATTACAACCGTTTTCAGGCCGCGGCCCCGACCATGGCGCGCAGTTCGCCGACAATCTGGGCCAAGGACTGCGCCTGAGCCGACATTTGCTCGCTGGCGGACGCGCTTTCCTCGGCGGCGGCGGCGTTGCCCTGGGTCACTTTGTCGATTTCCGTGAGCGAGCGGGCGATTTCCTCGATGCCGTTGGCTTGCTCCTGGCTGCCGATGTTCACTTCGTCCACCAGGACCTTCACTTTCGACGCGGCCTCCGTGATCGAACCGACCACATCGGCGACTTTCTGGAGCTGGATACTTCCTTCATTCGAAGTGGCGATCGATTCCTCGATCAGCGCGGCGGTGTCCTTGGCCGCCTGGGCGGAACGCTGAGCCAGGTTGCGGACTTCATCGGCGACCACCGCGAATCCCATGCCGGCTTCGCCCGCGCGGGCCGCTTCCACCGCGGCGTTCAGCGCGAGAATATTGGTCTGAAACGCGATTTCATCGATGACTTTGATGATCTTCGAAATTTTGCCGCTCGAGGCGCTGATTTGCCGCATCGACGCGATCATCAATGCCAGCGTGCTGTTTCCGTCGGTAACCCGGTGGTCGACGGTGGTCATCAATTGCGCTACCTGGCCGGTATTTGAGGCGTTCTGACGGGTCATCGCCGAGACTTCCTCGGCCGAGGCGGAGGTCTCTTCAAGCGAAGCCGCTTGTTGCGATGCGCCTTCGGCCAGCGTCTGGCTGGAGGAAGAAACCTGGCCGGAGCCGCTCGCGATCTGAGACGCGCCATCGGAGAGATTGGAGGCGATCGCGCGGAGTTGCATTGCGATCCCCCGGACGACGAAGGCGATCGACCCGACGACGGCGAGGCCGACGGCCAGAAAGATCACCGACAACCAGCGGGCTGACGCCCCTTCCCGGGCCCCGGCTGCCGCTGTCTCCGCGAGCTGTGCCTTCTGGAGTTCCATGTATTGACCGGCGGTGGACTCCATGTTCCTGCCGACCACACCGGCCGCATCGCGAAAGATCGCCAGCGCCGGCATCAATTTGCCGGCGGCAATCAGCGCCGACCCCTGTTCGAAATAAGCGGCGTATTTGTCCAGATCAGCGTCGATCGAGGCGATCAATTCCCTGGCTTTGGCGGTCTCCGTCATCGACCGTATGGACGCGACGCCGGCCTTCGCCTCGCGAAGATGCTCCCGAAACTCTTCGCGATTCGAATTGGAGCGCGGAGAGTCGTGTCCAAAGCCATAGAGCAGCACTCCGCTTTGTTTCTCGCGCATGGCCGCCACATTGGACCTTAGCTCACCGGCGAGGATCAGCCTCGTGCCGATGGACCCGGTGGCGAAGCTCAGCTGGTTACCCACGCTTTCATTCGAGTACCACGCTGCCCCCGCGAGCCCCAGCAGTGCCGCCAGCATACCAGCGATGCACAACGTCAATTTCTTTCCGACAGTCATTTTAGGAAGTGTCTCCCAAGATCTCGTATCGGCGAGCGGCAGGGTGGCGTGAACGGCAGAAATGAAGTAAACTGGCGTTAACTGATTTGTTGAAACCACAGCTACTGACCGCCGGCTCTCTTCCCGAAGTCCATGGCACCGTTCCTACCGAGCGGTCGACCGTGTTGCGCCGCATGCTGGCGTTTGGCGGTCCTGCGTACCTGGTGAGCGTGGGATACATGGACCCAGGCAACTGGGCTACCGATCTGGAAGGCGGGGCGCGGTTCGGCTACGGCCTGTTGTGGGTGCTGGTGCTGTCGAACCTGATGGCGATCCTGCTCCAGACGCTGGCGGCGCGATTAGGGATCGTCGCCGGGCGCGATTTGGCGCAGGCGTGCCGCGAATCGTATCCCAAAGCGGTGTGCAACGCGCTATGGGTGCTGTGCGAGATCGCGATCGCGGCGTGCGATTTGGCGGAAGTGCTAGGCGCGGCAATCGGGCTGCACCTGTTGTTCGGAATCCCGCTGGTGATCGGCGTGTCGCTGACCGCGCTCGATACGGTGCTGGTGTTGTGGTTCTCGCGCTACGGGATCCGGTTAATTGAGGCGCTGATTCTGCTGCTGATCGCGGTGATGACCGGATGTTTCGGGGTTGAATTGGCGTTCGCCAAGCCGGTACTACACGAAATGTGGTCGGGGTTAGTCCCGCGGCTCAATGGCCAGAGCCTGTATATCGCCATCGGAATTCTGGGCGCGACGGTGATGCCGCACAATTTATATCTGCATTCGGCGCTGGTGCAGACCCGGCGCATCGGGAAAACCATCGCGGAAAAGCGCGAGGCGTGCCGCTACAACCTGGCCGATTCGGTGATTGCGCTCAACGGCGCGTTGATCGTCAACGCAGCCATCCTAATTATGGCGGCGGCGGTGTTTTTCAAGCACCATGTGATCGTCACCGAAATCGAGCAGGCGCACGAGCTGCTGACGCCTTTGCTGGGCACCGCGCTGGCCAGTGGATTATTCGCCGTCGCGCTGCTGGCCAGCGGACAATCGTCGACCTTGACCGGAACCTTCGCCGGCCAGATCGTGATGGAAGGCTTTCTCAACCTGCGCCTGCGGCCCTGGCTGCGGCGCATGATCACGCGTTTCGTGGCGATTATTCCGGCCGTGATCACGGTTTATTATTGGGGCGCGCACGGCACTTTGCAATTAATCATCCTGAGCCAGGTGATCCTCAGCATGCAGCTTCCGTTCGCGGTAATTCCGCTGATCCGCTTCACCAGCGACCGCGCAAGAATGGGCGAATTCGCCAGTCGTTTGTGGGCACAGGCGCTGGCGTGGAGCGTCGCGATTGTGATCCTGGGGCTGAATTTCTGGTATGCGGGCAGCGTCCTGATTCCGTGGATGAGCGCGGCGCCGTGGCGCGCGTTGCTGGTGGGTCCGGTGATTCTGGCGATCGTCGCACTGCTGGGATGGATCTCCTTCGCCGCCGGGAAGGTGAGCGCGCGCGATAGCAAAGGCGAAGGCATCAAGGTCGCCGCGGATTTGCCCGCGCCGGTGTATCGAAGGATCCTGGTACCCCTCGATCATTCCTCGCGCGACCGGGCGGCGATCGCGCATTCGGCGGCGATGGCGAAGGGGCACGGGTCGATTCTCTACCTGCTGCACGTGGAGGAAGGAGCGGCGAGCGCTCTGTTCGGGCCGCTGGCGTCCGACGCGGAGATTCAGGCGGGCGAGGATTATTTCCGGGGCATCATGGAAGCGCTGGCGGCCGACGGGATTCAAGCCGAGCTCTCCGTCGCGCATGGGCGCAATCCGAAAGATGAGATCGTGCGCGCGGCGCGCCGGATTCATCCGGACCTGATCGTGATGGGCGCGCACGGCCATCGCGGCCTGAAGGACCTGATCTTCGGCAACACCATCAACGGGGTGCGTCATGAAGTGGGCGCGCCGGTGCTGGTGGTGGGAGAGTGAATTTATTATAGCCGCCGATGAACGCCGATGAACGCGGAAGAAGAAATTGTTTTAAATCCGCGTTTATCTGCGTTCATCAGCGGCCAGAAATTCTTTACGGCGTCGCGCTCGGGACCCTTCGGTCGATCTTCTTTAAGCCCTTCCAGGGTGCCACTTCCTGGGGCGTCGGCAGGCCGGACACGTTGAAATCACCGCCGATGGCTTGAATCAGGGACACCTCCGCGACCATGCGGCGCGTCAGCAGCTGCACGGCCGTCTGTTCATTCGACAGCGCGATGGCCTGCGCGGTGATCACCTGAAGATATGCGGTGATGCCGCCCTGATACTGATTGATCGCCAGTTCGAGCGAACGCTCGGCCGCGGTGACCGCGACGGCCTGCTGCCGGGCTTCCAGTTCCAGCACGCGCAGCGCCGAGAGATTGTCCTCGACATTCTGAAATGCCGTCAAAACACTCTGCCTGTAAACGGCGACGGCCGCATCGTAAGATGCCTGCGACTGTTCGAGCGTGCCCTGGCGCTTTCCGAAATCGAGCAGCGTCTGCGATAGGGTCGGACCGAGCGACCAGAAGCGGCTGGGCCAGGTGAACAGGTTGACCAGACTGGTCCCTTCCAGGCCCGCCGCCGCGCTGAGCGTGATGTCGGGATAGAACGCGGAGAGCGAGACGCCGACTTGCGCGTTGGCCGCCGCGACCCGCCGCTCATTCGCCGCGACATCGGGACGCCGTTCGAGGAGCTGGGACGGCAGGCCCACCGGAACCGGAGGAGGCAGCCCCGCCAGCGCCTTGAACGGAATCGTCAGATCCGAAGGCGCCTTCCCGATGATCACCGCGATGGCGTGCTCGTACGCCGTCCTTTGCACCAGCGTGTCGGTCGACTGTGCGCGCGTCTGCTCCAGCTGGGTGCGCGCCTGCACCACGTCGATCTGCGACGCCACGCCCTGGTTGTAGCGATTAATGGTCAGATCCAGCGCCTTCTGATAGGCTTCGACCGTGCTATCGAGCAGTTTCTTCTGCCCGTCCAATCCGCGCAATTGGAAAAAATCCATCGCCAGCTCGGACTGCATGCTGAGGCGCATGGTTTCGAGATCGCCCGCGCTGGCCTGGGCCGTTTCGATATTC
>JBEKOZ010000089.1:0-10654 GCA_049521275.1 Bryobacteraceae bacterium
GGAGCTGAGCGGCCGGCTCAAATCGCAAGGCCTGCTCATCTCCACAGCCGGCGGAACGCGCGCCCGCATGTTGACACACCTGAATATATCGCGCCACGATTGTGAAGCAGCCGTGCAAGTGATGGAAGAGGTTTTGGTACCTGTATGCGCCCCGAAAGCTATCTGACGCCCGGCGGCATTTCCGTCGCGCGAACCATCTCGAAGGTTTCCTACGCGCGCGGCTTGAGCAGCCTGCTGCGCAAGCTCGACACCCAGCGCGGCTTATATTTATCGTCGGGCTACGAATATCCCGAACGCTACTCGCGCTGGGATATCGCCGCCGTCGCGCCGCCGGTCGAGATCGTTGCCGCCGGACGCGAGATCGTTTTTCGCCCACTCAACGAACGCGGCAAAACGCTGAACCAGATCCTCGAGCCGCTGCTCGCTGCGCATCCCCATTGGGATCGATTTTCGATGGAAGATGGCGCGCTCCAGGGAACCCTGAAACCTCTGCCCGCGCTGTTTCCCGAAGAGGAGCGCAGCAAGCAGCCATCGGCTTTTTCGATCCTGCGCGCGCTGCTCGACGAATTTCGCCATCCCCTCGCCTCGCGCCTGGCCCTCGCTGGAGCCTTCGGCTACGATCTGCTGTTTCAGTTCGATCCCATTCAACTGACGTTGCCTAGAAACGAAGTGAAGGACCTCCGCCTGTTTTTCTGCGACGACATCTACTTCATGGACCGGAAGAAGGAGCAGATCGAGCGCTTCCAGTACGATTTTTCGCGTGGCGAAGCCACCACTCACGGCATGGCGCGCAAAGCCGATCGGGTGCCGCGTCCCAAGCGGATGAAGCCCGCTCCCATCACCGCCGACCATACGCCTGAGGAGTACATGGCGGGCGTCGAGAAGGTCCGCGAGGGCATGCGGCGCGGCGATTATTATGAGGTCGTGCTGCGGCAGACCTTCCGCGTGCCGTACTCCGGCACCGCGTCCAGCCTGTTCGATAAAATTCAGCAGGCCAGCCCCAGCCCCTATCAATTCCTGATGCAATTCGGCGACGAGCAGCTCATCGGCGCGTCGCCCGAAATGTTCGTGCGCGTGGAGGGCCGCCGCGTCGAAACGTGTCCCATCGCCGGAACCGCGCGCCGCACCGGCGATCCTCTGCGCGATGCCGAGAATATTCGCGAACTCCTCAACTCGACCAAGGAAGAGTCCGAGCTGACCATGTGCAGCGACGTAGACCGCAACGATAAGTCGCGCGTCTGCGAGCCCGGCTCCGTGCGCGTCATCGGGCGCCGTCTCATCGAATCCTATGCGGGCTTGTTTCACACCGTCGATCACGTCGAGGGAACCCTGGCTGAGGGGTTCGATTCGCTCGACGCATTTTTAACCCACATGTGGGCCGTCACCATTATCGGCGCGCCGAAGAAGTGGGCCGCGCAGGCGATCGAGAACCTGGAAAAAGACGCCCGCGGCTGGTACGGCGGCGCGATCGGCATGATCTCGCTCGACGGCGATATCAATACCGGCATCACCATCCGCACCATCCATCTGCGCGACGGAATCGCCAGCTACGCCGCCGGTGCGACGCTGCTCTACGATTCGATTCCGGCCGCGGAAGAAGCCGAAACGCGCCTCAAAGCGACCGGATTCTTTCGGGCACTCAACGCCGCGCCTCCCGTTCCGGGGCCCTACCAGGCGAATGCGACGGAAGCCGCCGGCGTGCGCCTCCTGCTGGTCGACAACGAGGATTGCTTCATCCACACGCTGGCCAACTACGCGCGCCAGACCGGCGCCGAGGTGATGACCTATCGCGCCGGATTTCCGCTCGACCTCATTCAGAAGGTTGCGCCGTCCTTGATCCTGGTCTCGCCCGGTCCCGGCCGGCCGGAGGATTTTGGCGTGCCCGCGCTGATCCGCCACGCCGCGAAACTCGAAATTCCGGTGTTCGGCGTGTGCCTCGGATTGCAGGGCATGGTGGAGGCCTTTGGCGGCGAACTGGGCGTGCTCGATTATCCGATGCATGGAAAACCCTCGTTGATCCGGCATCGCAATATCGGCGTTTTTGAAGGCTTGCCTGAGGAATTCCGCGTCGGCCGTTATCATTCTTTATACGCGATCCCCGAAAAACTTCCCGCCTGTCTCGAAATCACCGCGCAAAGCGAAGACGGCGTCATCATGGGTGTGCGCCATCGCGAGTTGCCGATGGAGGCCGTCCAGTTTCATCCCGAATCGATCCTCACTCTGGACCGTAATTGCGGCTTGCGGCTGATGGAAAACGTCATTCAACAGTTGGGCCATCAGCTTGGGCACCCCAGTGTTGCCGGCCGTGCTCTCTAAATGGTCGCCCTTCGCCCTGTCGTTTGCCGTCGACTGCCTCTTTTTTATCAATCTGTGTGCGTGGATTTTCAAATGCGGATGCCATTCGCTCTGGGCCGGCGCCGATATGGCCTGCAACATTCATATGGCTCACGGGAAACATTGTCCGTTTTGCGCTCAAGGATGGATGGGGCAGGCACTGGTGATCGTCGCGATCGCGGTCCCGCAGGTTCTCGTTTCCCTCAGGCCGTGGCCGTGGCTCGTCCGGCTGCTCGCCGCACTCGCACTCTTCCCGCTCGTCGAAGGCCTCGCCGCTTTTGTATTCGGATTCACCTACGGGTACTGGACCCGTTAGGCCTTGCTCAACCGGCACCTCTTCCGGCATACTGGAATTTCCCATGGGACTCGAACCCTCCGACGTACTATTCATCGCGATTGTCGTCTGGCTCGCCATTGAAATCATCAATGGCGGCGGAGGCGGCCGTCGCAGCCGCGTGCCCCTGCGCGTCCAGTCGTAATCTGTCCCGGCGATATCGAGTCCCCGCCCTCACGGGACGGGGTTATAGCCCCTGGCGTGAGCCGAGGGACTCTGTCCGACACCGAACCCCGACCGTAAGGGAGGGGAAAAGCCGGTGACTCTTGTCTGAAATCATCGTCGCCGGAGGAGGCCTCGGCGGACTCGCCGCCACCGCCGCCCTCTGCTCCGCAGGCCATTCCGTGAAGCTGTTCGAAGCCCGCCCCTTCTTGGGCGGTCGCGCCACCTCCTATGAAATCGATTCCGAGACTATCGACAACTGCCAGCACATCCTGCTGCGCTGCTGCGTCAACCTGATGGATTTTTACCTTCGCCTCGGAGTCGCCGGCGACATCGCGTTTCACCGCGAAATCTTTTTCATCGAGCCCGGCGGACGCATCAGCTCCCTGCGCGCGGGAATCCTGCCCGCTCCCAATCATTTCGCCGAGTCGTTTCTGCGCCTCAGTTTTCTGAGCCTCGGGGAAAAGATTGCCGTCGCGCGCGCCATCCGCGCCATCGAACGCGAAAAAAATCGCGCCGATCTAGACCGCATCACCATGCGCCAATGGCTGGAGGAACAGCGCCAGCCCGCCCGCGCCGTCGAGCGGTTCTGGCGCCAGGTGCTGGTCTCCGCGATCAATGAGGATCTCGAACGCATGGCCGCCGCGCACGGCTTTCAAGTCTTTCGTCTCGGCTTCCTGGCCCGCAAAAATGCCTATGAAATGGGCATCCCCGCCGTCCCCCTCGGCTCCCTCTACGCGCGCGAGGCATGGCAGCGCATCGGCCAGGCCGACCTCGAAATGCGCTCGCCGGTCGAGAAAATCGTAATCGAAAACGGCTCCGTCCAACACGTGCTCGTGGCCGGCGAACCGGTCCGCGCCGACCATTACATTTGCGCCTTGCCGTTTGAGCGGATCGGCTCCATCGTCCCCAATCTGCCCCTCGATCTCTCCCGCTTCGAGCACTCCCCCATCACCGGAATTCATCTCTGGTTCGACCGCCCGGTGACCGATCTCCCTCACGCGACGCTGCTCGACCGCACCATGCAGTGGATGTTCAACAAGAGCGCGGGCCGTTATATTCAGCTCGTCGTCAGCGCCTCGCGTAGTCTCGAAACCATGCCGCGCGGCGAGGTCATCGCGCTCGCGCTCCGAGAACTGGCGGAATTTTTCCCGGCCGTTTCCCAAGCCAGCCTCGAAAAAGCGCATGTAGTCAAGGAAATTCGCGCCACGTTTTCGGCCGCGCCCGGCCTCGAATCGATGCGCCCGCCCAGCCGCACCGCAATCCCGAACCTGTTCCTGGCCGGCGATTGGACCCGCTCCGGCTGGCCCGCGACCATGGAAGGCGCCGTCCGCAGCGGCTATCTCGCGGCCGAAGCCATCACCGGCGAAAAGTTCCTGCTCCCCGATATCGCATAATGGAACCTATGAAGAAGTTTTTCGTAACGGTGTTGCTGGCCGCCGCACTCCCCGCGCTCGCCGACGAATTTACGCGACTCGAGATCCATGTGCTCTCTCCGACCGGCAAGGGGATTGAGAACGCCAGCGTGGTGATCAAGTTCGCCGCCGACCTCCCGCAGGCCAAACCGAGCAAGAAGATGCGCAAGGAATGGGACGTCAGAACCAACCAGGAAGGCGCCGTCAAACTGCCCAGCATTCCGAAAGGCTATATTCTGATTCAGGTCCGCGCCGACAATTATCAGACCTTCGGCAAGACCTTCGAGATCAACGAAGACGAGAAACTCGTCGAAATCAAATTGAATCCCCCCCAGCCTCAATACACCGGGAACGAAAAAGATAAAGAGAAGTAGTCAGCCAACGACCGCGATGCAGTCAATCTCCACCCGCACATCGCGAGGCAGCCGCGCAGCCTCGACCGTCGACCTCGCCGGCGGATTCTCCGGGAAATATCGCGAGTAAGTTTCGTTGATGACCGCAAATTCGCCCAAATCCTTGACGAAAACGGTGGTTTTCACCACCTGCGCCAAGGACGACCCGCACGCTTCGAGAACGATTTTGATATTTTCCAGCACCCGCACGGTCTGCGCCACCACATCGCCTTCGATCAGTTTGTTGGTCTCAGGATCGATCGGAATCTGCCCGCTGAGGAAAGCAAATCCGTTGATTACCACCGCCTGCGAATAAGGCCCGATCGCCTTCGGAGCGCGGTCCGTCGAAATGATTGTTTTCATACTCCTCCAGTGTACTGTGACGCGCTGAAACCGCTCCCTGTGGTCGCGGCTCGGAAGAGCTGGAAATCAACGCCCGCTAAAGCCATGCTGCTTCCGCCGGTGCTTCCGAGCCGCGACCACAGGGAGCGGTTTCTTTACGACGTCTTCAGCGACCCCACCAGCTCCCCCACGCTCGAAATCTTCTCTTCCTCCAGAAACCGCTCCAGCTCCCGCGCGATTCTTACCGGCGCGCCCGGATCCCAGAAATTCGCGGTTCCCACCTCCACCGCTGACGCCCCCGCAATCAGGAACTCCGCCGCGTCCGTGCCGCGCGCGATTCCTCCCAGCCCTACCACCGGAATCTTCACGGCCTGCGACGCTTCGTAGACCATCCGCAGCGCCACCGGTTTGATCGCCGGCCCGGAAAGTCCGCCGAATCCCGCGCCCAGGCGGGGCCGGCGCGTGCGCGGATCGATGGCCAGCGCGATGAACGTGTTCACCAGGGAGATGGCGTCCGCGCCGGCATCGGCCGCCGCCCGGGCTACAGGCTCGATCCGCGCTACGTTCGGCGAAAGTTTCACGATCAGCGGCCGCTTGCTTCTCGCGCGGACCGCGCGCACCAGTTCGTCGAGCAGCCCCGGGTCGCTCGAAAAGTAAATCCCGCCGTGCCTGGTATTGGGGCAGGATACGTTCAGCTCGTACGCCGCCACACCTTCGGCGTCCTCCAGCACGCGGACCACTTCGAGATAATCCTCCACCGAGTAGCCGAAAACATTGGCGAAAATCGCCGTGTCGACGGTGCGCAACGCCGGCAGCTTGTCCTCGACGAACGCTCGGACTCCGATATTCTGGAGTCCAATGGAGTTCATCATGCCGCCTTCGGTCTCATACAACCGCGGCGGCGCGTTGCCCTCCATCGGTTCCCTCGACAGTCCCTTCACCACGATCCCGCCGAGCGCCGCAAGGTCCGTTAATTTCTCGAACTCGATCCCGTATGCGTAGGTCCCGGAGGCGGCCAATACCGGATTTTTCAGGGAAATGCCGCACAGCGTCGTGGCCAGCCGAGAGGACATTTTGTTCACAGAATAGCAGTTGTGACGGCATTGGTAGGGGGGCGGGCTACTTGGGAAATTCATGGGGTACTAAGGTGTCTGTCTTATAGAACGGACCGGGAAATCCATTGGAAAATGGGAATGTGGCGGAACCCCAGTCCGTAAAATACCGGTCCCTGTCGTCGCGGTTTTCCATCTTCACCGGCGTTCTGCTGCTGTGGGTGGTATGCGTTACGCTCTGGTGGGATCTCCGTCAGCACACCTTCGACTGGACTAAGGGAATCCTGCTGTGCGCCATCGTGGCGCTCACGGCCGCAACCATTTCGCGCTTCACCATCCGCCTGTTGGCCAGGCCGCTCGCGCTGCTCCAGCAGGGGATCACCTCGGTGCGGGAAGGCCACCTGGTGCCGATACAAGTCAGCCGCACCGGCGACGAAATCGAATACCTCGGCGAAAGTTTTAATCGCATGATCGAGACCCTGGCCGCCTCCCAGGCGGAGATTCGCCAGCATCAGGAACTTTTGGAGGAGCGCATTCGCCAGCGCACCGAGGAGCTGGAACGCGCCATGCACGGCGCTCTCAATGCCAGCCAGGCCAAGAGCGAGTTTCTGGCGAACATGTCCCATGAGCTGCGCACCCCCATGAACGGTCTGCTCGGCATGCTCGACCTCGCCCTCGACGGCACCGCCTCGGGAGAGCAGCGGGATCAGCTCGAAACCGCCCAGCGCTGCGCCTACTCGCTGCTGGCTCTGCTCAACGACATTCTGGATCTCTCGAAAATCGAAGCGGGTAAGATGCTGCTCGAAAAGATCCCCTTCGACGCGTGCGCCGTGATCGAGGATTGCGTGAAGTCGCAAGCCGCCAAGGCCGCGCAGAAGAAAATCGATCTCCGCTTTGAGCCTGGCCTGGCGCCGCCCGTAAACCTCCTGGGCGACCCTTTGCGCGTTCGCCAGATCGCCACCAACCTGTTGTCGAACGCCATCAAATTCACCGATCGCGGCAGCGTGGTGGTCACTCTCGGTTTCTCCGCCTGCGTGGAAGGCCACGTGAACATCGCCCTCGAAGTCTCAGACACCGGGCCCGGCATCGCCCCCGATAAGCTGCCCACCATCTTCGAGAAATTCACCCAGGCCGACGGCAGCATCACGCGCAAGTTCGGCGGCACCGGCCTCGGCCTCGCCATCACCCGGCGGTTGGTCGACATGCACGGCGGCGACATCCGCGTCGACAGCCAGTTGGGCCGCGGCAGCGCCTTCCGCGTCACGCTGCCCTGTGAAGCCACGCCCATCACGGCGAAGGCGCCCGTGCGGCGCAAGGAAACTCCGGACGAAGCCCTACCCAACCGCGGGGTAACCCGGCTGCTGCTGGTCGAAGACAATCTGGTGAATCAGACCGTGGTGCTGGCGATTCTCAAAAAGAAGGGTTATCGCATCGACGTCGCCAACGACGGCCGCGAGGCGCTCGCCAAGCTCAACGCCGCCGACTACGATCTCGTCCTGATGGACGTGCAGATGCCCGTGCTCGACGGCCTCGAAACCACCCGCCTCATTCGCCGCGAAAAGCGTTGGGATCGCCTGCCGATTATCGCCATGACCGCCCATGCCATGAACGGCGATCGCGAGCGTTGTTTGCAGTCCGGCATGACCGCCTATATTTCGAAGCCCGTCCAGCCCTCCCATCTGATCTCGACCATCGAGCGCCAACTCGCTTCCTTTGACCAGGCTCCGGCCCCTGCTGCACCCGTAACTTCAACTCCGCTCGAACGCATCCTGACCGACCGCCTCATGCAGGGCGATTCCGTCATGATGAACGACATGCTGCGGCTGTTCCTCCAGATCGCGCCGGAGCGTCTGGACCGCATCGAAACCGCGGCCGGCCGTGGCGATCTCGACCTGCTCCACCGCGAGGTGAAAAAGATCAGCGTCGCCGCCGATCAGCTGTCCTCGAGCAATCTCCGCGACTGCACGCGCCGCATTGAGCAGGCCGCCGCCGGAGGCGATTTCGCCGGAGCCCAGCGCGAACTGGTGGCCCTGCGCGCCGCCGTAAGCTCGCTGGATGCCCTGACCACGAGTTAGCCCAAAGGATCCCCAGGCTGACGCCAGGGGTTATAACCCCGTCCGTAAGGGCGGGGATCGCGATTTGCGAAATTTTAGAACACCCGCCGCTTCAGCCGCTCCACCGTGAACTTCGCCGTATCCGCCACCGCCATCACCGTCATCACGCCCGCCTGCACCGGATCGGTGATCACCAGGTCGGCCGCGTCCGGCACGCTTCCCGCCATGTTCAGGCTCACCACCAGCAGGCCCTGCGCCCGCACGTCCCGCACCGCGTGCTCGATCTCGCCGCCCATGATCGACCCAGCCAGCACCAGGGCCTTCACCCGCGGCAGACGGGCCGCCGCCCGCACCGCCGCGGCCAGCGCCTGCTCTCCCACCAGCGGAATCGTGTCCACCGAAATATGCTCGCCGCGAATGTTGTGCCGGTCCGCCTCCGCGATCGCCCCCAGCGCCACCTGCCCCACCTGCGCGCCTCCGCCCATGATGATGATGCGCTTCCCGTAAATCTTTTCCATGGTGTCGACGGCCTTCGCGTGATGCACCACCGGAAGCCCGCGCAGCTCGCCCAACAGCGCCTCCGCATCGCCCGGCATCTCGATTTCGAAATAGGTGCGCGCCTCCTCCGGCCGCTCTTCGATAATCTCGACGCTCAGAATATTGCCCTGATGCCGCGCGATCACCCCGGTCGTCTCATGCAGAATGCCCGGCCCCGATTCCGCCGCAATCTCGATTCCCACTCTCATGCGAGTTCGTATTTCTTCAGAATCTCAGCCCACTTCCCCTGCGCCTGGAGCAGCAGTTCGCACACCTCGCGCACCGCTCCCGATCCGCCCGCAGCCGCGGTCACGTAATGCGCCGCCTTCTTCACCTCCGGCCGCGCATTGGCCGTCGCGATGCCGATCGACACCCGGTGCATCACCACCACATCCGTCAGATCGTCGCCGATGTACGCGATCGCATCGGCCGAAATGCCGCTCTTTTCGCAAATCTGTTCGAGAATCGGAATCTTTTCGATGTGCCCCTGGTACACGTGCGTCATCTTCACCTGCCGCGCCCGCTCCTCCACCGCCGGAGAAACGCGCCCGCTGATCACCCCGGTTTGAATCCCGTACCAGCTCATCCATTGCAGCGCGATCCCGTCCTGCGCATCGAACCCTTTGGTCTCCCACATCTTCCCGTCGGGCCCCGGGACGTTGTACAGCTTGGCGTTGGTCAGCACCCCGTCCACATCCATCAGCAGCATGCGAATGCGCGAAGCGCGCTCAAACAGTTCCGGATTCATTTTGTATTTTCCAGTATAGAGCCGCGACCTTCGGGAGCGGTCCGTTCAACTCCCCACAGGCCTGAACACCGCCCCCGTCGACGCCCCCAACGCGCCCACACTCTCGATCACCCCGATCCTCTCCAGCGCCCACAGAGCCGCGCCCCGCCCCGCCGGCTCCGCCTCCGTCGACAACGTCAACGGCACTCCCAGCGCGTTCGCGATCCTTTGCGTCCATGCCGGCGATTTCAGCAGAGCGCTCCCGCACGCCAGCACTTCCCCGGGCGTCCCCACCGCTTTTTCGAGCCGCTCGAAAATTTCGCGAAACCGCCGCCCGACTGCGTTGACCGGCTCGAGCAGCGGATGGTCTTCCGCCGCCTTCTCGAGAAACTCCTCCACGCTGCCCTTCGTCTCGTGCCGCAGCGCCGCATACACTCCGCCCGCCTCCGGCACCGCGCCCGCCACCAGCCATCGTTGCTCGTCGATCTGCGCGCAATCGAACTCCGCTACCGGAGCCGCGCTCACCGTCCCCAGCATGCCGGCCGCGCCGATCACCAGCGAAAACCGTTCGCGTCCCACGCATCCGCTCCCTAATATCGCCCCCGCGCCTTCCGGAAGAGCCCGAAACCAAGCCGCCCCCTGCCACATCGCCTGGTCCCCTCCAACCACCGCGCCAACCCGCAATCCAGCCGCGTCAACCAGCCGGTGCATTTCATCGAGACAGTCCGCCTCCGCGTCCGCGCGCCGGGGTAACTGCGCCGAATAGCCTTCCACGCGCCGCGCTCCGCCGTCGAACAGCAGCGCCCGAACCACGTCCGCCTCTACCTCGAGAACTACAATGTAGGGGTCGGCGATGCTCACCCGGGTGCTCGAAACCATCTCTCGTTATAACATGCTGCCCGCGGGCGCCCGCGTGATCGTGGCCGTGTCCGGTGGCGCCGATTCCGTCTGTTTATTGCACGTTTTAAACGAACTGGCTCCCCAATCCCTCGCGGGCGTCGCCCATTTCAATCACCATTGGCGAGCCGCGGCCTCGGACGAAGATGAGCGTTTCGTCGCCCGTCTCGCCGCCGAATTCACGCTGCCCTTTTTTCGAGCCGAAGCGACCCCCGCCACAGGCAACCTGGAACAGGAAGCCCGCCGCGCCCGCCTGCGATTCTTCGCCCAACTCAACGCCACCGTCGCCCTGGGCCACACCCGCGACGATCAGGCCGAGACCGTCCTGTTCCGTTTTCTCCGCGGCTCCGGCCTAGCCGGACTGGCCGGCATCGCGCCGATCTCAAACGGCATCATCCGTCCTCTCCT
>JBEKOZ010000090.1:0-10634 GCA_049521275.1 Bryobacteraceae bacterium
GTGGGGGAGCGCGTGGGGGATGGGCGGGTATTTCACGATTCCTTATGCATACTTGACGGATGAGAATCTGGCGGATGATTTTTGGGTGATCCGGGTGGTGAAATGAGACCCATGGACACTACACTTAAATCTATGGAACGAGCCAATCAGAAGCTGACTCTCGTTGTGGAGGCGGATCTGTTGCTGACGGCAAAAAAAGTTGCCCTTGATCGGGGGACCAGCGTCAATCAATTAGTACGGGAGTACCTGGCGGCACTGGTGGAGGAGCCGAGCCGAAGGCGGATGGCGCGGGCGAGGCTGCGGAAGGCGTTCGAGACGGGCATTGTTCAAATCGGCGGCCAGACTTGGCGCCGCGACGATGTGTATGAGCGGTGAGCGGTACTCATTGTCCCGAAAACTTGAGCGACGGGCAGGAGATTCTTGGCGTTCGGTTTATCGATCCGTTCGCCGGTGATTTCCTTTAATGAGTCAGCCGCGATTTTCTTCCAGGTGGCGCAGGCGCGCGTCCATGACCTGCTCGACGCGGTACAGTTTTTCGTCCTGTGCCTGAAAGCGGGCTTCGATTAGACGGGTCATGTCTTCGAAGCGGCGATCCATATATGTCCGTAATTCGGAGAGGCGGGTGTTCAGATCCGAGAACCGGCTGTTGTTAATCAGGATGCCGACCAATACCAATAGGCTGGGCATTCCGACGCTGAGGGCGAACTTGACGTCTTCGCTGGTCATGACGCTACTTCATCATAGCCGAAAGGCCGGCAGGGTCGTCACAATTGCTACTTTTTTCGATACCGACGCGGACTACAAGACTGACCAGGCGAAGCTTTCGTTTTGGGATGCGCTGGTGGTTGTCGCCGCGGCGCGGGCCGGCACGGGTGTGCTGTACACCGAGGATTTGAATGACGGGCAGGAGATTCTCGGCGTTCGCGTCGTCAATCCGTTCCGCGTTTGAGCGCGACTCGTGGGTATGGAGAAAGCATATTTGGCCGCCGATGAACGCTGATGAACGCGGATAGCTACGGAAGAAGTCCAGAATAATGTAGGAGGGGTCGTCTTCGCGGTCGGCGGCGGCGGTGAGCGCGACACATTTGGCGGCGCCACGAGTGGCGACGCGGCACGCCTGGGGGCGCGCGCCACCAAAACGGTAGCGGCTCGGGGACGTCGGAGCCGCCTGAAGTCGGCTGCGGGCTGAAGCCCGGCCCCACAAAACGGATGGTCTGGGATAGAATACTCGCCATGAGTACACCGAGCAGTGGGCATGTGCTTAATCCGGGGATTATTTTCGGGACGATGGCTGCGTATCAGAATTCGGCTGCGCTGAAGGCGGCGGTTGAGCTGGAATTGTTTACCGTGATTGCCAACGGGAATCACACGGCCGATGCGGTTGCCGCGGCGATTGGGGCGCCGGTGCGCGGGGTGCGGATTCTTTGCGATTTCCTCACCATTATGGGGCTGCTTTCGAAAGAGGGCGGCGCGTATTCGCTGAGCCAGGAGGCGGGTTTGTTTCTGGACAAAAATTCGCCTGCTTATTTCGGCGGCGCGACGCGCTTTATTCTGGACCCGCAGTTGATGGCTCCGTTTTGGGCCCTGGCTACGATCGTCCGGACAGGGAGAACCACCATGGCCGGCGAGGGGACGGTGAGTTACGACAATCCCATCTGGGTGGAGTTCGCCGAAGCGATGGCGGCGATGCAGTTTATGCCGGCCCAGGAGATCGCGGGCGTCATCGCGGGCATGACTGCGGGCGATTCCGAGATGGACGTTCTGGATATCGCGGCGGGGCACGGGCTGTTCGGGATTGCGGTGGCGCAAAGGCATCCGAAGGCTCGGGTGACGGCGCTCGATTGGCCGAATGTGCTGGCGGTGGCGACTGAGAACGCGAAGAAGATGGGGGTTGCGGATCGTCACACGCTGCTGCCAGGGGATGCGTTCGCGGTGGAGTTCGGCGGGCCTTACGACGTGGTGCTGGTGACCAATTTCTTTCATCATTTCGATATGCCGACGTGCGAGGGGCTGATGCGGAAGATTCATAAGGCGACGAAGCCGGGCGGGCGGTGCGTGACGCTGGACTTCGTGCCGAATGACGACAGGATATCGCCACCGGCGGGGGCGTCGTTCGCGATGATGATGCTGGGGTCGACGACGGCGGGGGATGCGTACACGCTGGCGGAATACCGAAAGATGTTCGAGAAGGCGGGGTTCGGCTCGTCCGAGGCGCATACGCTGACGAAGTCGCCGGGGACGCTGATTGTGAGCAGTAAAGCTTTATGAAATTCGGGATCGCGTGGGTGCTGATGACGGCCCTTTATGGACAAGCGCCGGGGCCGGTGACGGATGGTCCTTATGTGCCGCAGCCGATTTTGCAGGGCGGGCTGGTGCTGACACTGTATCCGCCGGGGTCGCCTTACCTGAAGATGGACCGGGTGCGCGAGGCGGAGCAGTACAACATGAGCCAGACGGTGGCGGGGCGGATTTCGAGCATCGTGAATATTCACAATCCGTCGATTGAGGCGCACTTCGTCGAGAAGGGGCTGAATACGGGCGCGGCGGTGATTCTGGTGGCTGGGGGCGGGCACAACACGCTGAACGTGGGCGGCGAGGGCGCGGATTTTGTGCCGTTTTTCTACAATTACGGGGTCAATACGATCATTCTCCGGAGCCGGCTGCGGCGGGACGGGTACAATCCGCTGACCGATGAAGAGTACGATGCGATGCAGGCGGTGCGGATGGTGCGGGCTCACGCGAAGGAATGGAATCTGGATCCGGCGAAGATCGGGATCGTGGGATTTTCGGCCGGGGCGGAGCTGGCGGCGGCGGCCGCGGTGCTGTATGACGAATTCGATCAGAAGAACAGCGAAGGGGGCGATCCTTTAAAGGGGGTGAGTTCGCGGCCGGATTTTGTGGGGCTGATTTATCCGGGTCCGACGCCGTTTGCGAAGAATCGGACGGCTCCGGCGATTCCGCGCAATGTGCCTCCGGCGTTTATCGTGTGCGCGGGGTCGGGGGATAAGGTTCACGCGATTTGGGCCGACGAATATTTTTCGGCGATGCTGGCGGTGGGGGCTCCAAATGTCGAGATGCACATTTACGGCAACGGGGGACATGGCGGGGGGATGACGAATCGCAACGGGATTCCGTTCGGGACGTGGCAGGAGCGGTTTATCGAGTGGTTCCGGGATCTGGGGTTTTTGGGGAAGCCGGGAGTAGAGACGAAGGCGGCTAAGGATATTGAAGGGTATCTGCGAGGGGGGGCGCGGTAGAGGAGTGTCCCGCGTATCGCCGAATCCCCGCCCTGACGGGTCGGGGCTATAACCTCGGCGGCAGGTTCGCAACCTGCCCCACATTGTGCGGAAAATGGCGTCTCAGCCGCGTTCTTCGATGTGGCGGAGGCGCGCGTCCATTACCTGTTCGACGCGGTAGAGTTTTTCGTCTTGCGTCTGGAAGCGGGCTTCGATAAAGCGAGTCACGTCGTCGAACCGCTTGTCGACGTTGTCGAAACGCTTGTCCATTAGATGGCGCAGGTCTGACAGCCTGCTGTTATTGATCAGAATGCCGACCAGAACCAGGAGGCTGGGCATTCCAACACTGACGGCGAACTTCACGTCTTCGCTGGACACGGCTGCTATACTGAATTGTACTGCTTTTCCTGCCGAAGTTTTCCCGCGTCCGGGCCATACTCTTATTCATAGGATGTAATTCATGAAGTTTCTTCTGCTGATTTTGGGTTCGATCGGCCTCGCTGCCGCGCAACCTGCGATCTGTTCCACCAGCGCCACGGATACACTCGTGCGCGCCGAAGGGTTGACGGAGCGTATTGGAGACATTATTTATAGCTGCACGGGGACGCCGGGCACCTCCTTTACCGTGGATCTTTCGGTGCAGCTGAATACCGCGATTACCAACAGGATCTCGACCGGGAACATCGTTACGGGCACGATTCTGACGGTGGATAGCGGGTCCGGTCCGCAGGCGGTGCTGGTGCAGCCGGTGCTGCTGCCATCGACGACGCTTGTGTGGAACCAGGTGCCGGTGGGGTTTTCGGCGCAAGGCAAGATGACCATCCGGATGGCCGGAGTACGGGCGAATGCTACCGCGATTCCCGTGGGGGCGCAGATCGTCGCGCTGCTGGGAGGGTCCATTTCGATTGAGCAGAGCGTGCTGGCGGTGGGGACGCCGGAACTCAGCCTGTACGCGGGGTTTTCGAGCGATATTATTTGCGAACAATTCGGGGCGGCGCTGCCGGCGAATCCAGACAGTTTCAAGAGTCTGATCCTTTATGGCAGTGCGTTCGCGTCGACGCGGATTACCGAAGGATGGGCGAGCGCGTTTGCTTCCCGATCGGCGCCGGCGAGTCTGAATGCGGATAGCGGAACGCGCATTCTAGTGGTGTATTCCGGCTTTCCGCAGGTGGCGCAACTGTTCGTGCCGAATGTAATCGCGGGGTCGGATGCGATTCAGCCGACGGCGGGCGGGGACTTGGGAGTGGCGGCGTCGGGCGGAGCTTATGCGCCGTCGACGACCGGCTCCCTGCTGCTGGCTTTGGTTCCGGGCGCGGATGCGACGGGCGCGGGTGGAACGCCTGGGTATACGCCCGGGGCCGTGGGATCGGGGACGGTCACGTTCGATCAGATGACGCAGTTGCAACTGGTGAACGGGACGGCGTACGCGGTGTATGAAGTGGTCGATCGGAATTACACTACGCTCGAGAGTGCCCAGTTCCCGACGTTCCTGGGGCTGGCGCGGAATGTGGTGACGACGGCGGTCGCGACCACGGAGACTGTGACACTGGCGCCGGTTTCGACAGTGGCGACGGTGTCCGCGACGAGTCCGATTCCTCGCTTTGTGGCGCTGACGCCGCCGAACGATTGCGGAATCATCGGGGATTGCGGCGCATCGTATTTTCCGCAGTTGAGCGTCCCCGTGACGTCGGTTCAGTACACGCTGCCGGTGGGTTCGCCTGGGCAGATCCAGTATATTCAGGTGGAAAACAGCGGGTCGGGCGCAATGTACTGGACGGCTTCCGTGACTTACGCGAGCGGCAGCGGATGGCTGGTGGTGCAGAATCCGCCAGGGCCGACCATCGGCACACTGCGGCTGGTCGCTTATCCGGGGAGTCTGCCGGCCAGTACCTATCAGGCCACGCTGACGATTGATGCCGGCGAGGCTGGACGGAGATTCGTCGCCGTGACGCTGGTGGTGACGCCGGCGCCGGCTCCGGTGGGTCCGCAGATTACGGCGGTCGAGAATGCGGCGAGCTTCGCGCAGATCCCGGTGGTGCCCGGGTCGCTTACGACGATCATGGGGTCGGCGTTCGCGGGAGCGAATTTGTCGGCGACGTTCAATGGACTGGCTGCTACGATCGATTTCAGCAACGCGACGCAGATCAATTTGCTGGTTCCAGCCGCGCTGGCGGGGCTGAGTTCGGCTCAGCTGGTGGTTTCGGCGGGCGGGATCAGCAGTGCTCCGTTGACGATTCAGGTGGCGCCGTTTGAGCCGGGGATTTTCACGGGCGCGGTGCTGAATCAGGATTCGACCGTGAACTCGATCAGTAATGGAGCCGCGGCGGGCAGCGAGATTTATTTCTACGCGACGGGGTTGTCGAGTGCGGGAACGATCACCGCGCAAATCGGAACCACGGTGATTACGAACCTCAATTATGCGGGACCGGCGCCGGGTTATCCGGGGTTGCAACAGGTCAACCTGGTGATTCCGGCGGGGCTCGGGGCGATCACTACGGAGTTGTATGTCTGCGGGAACGGGGTTTGTAGTTTGCCGGTGCCGCTGACGTTGAAGTAGGTCAGTTCAGGAAATAGGTGCGGTAGAGGGTATCGCGCTGCTTGGGCACGAAGCCCGCGTCGCGGATCAGGCGGCGCAATTCCTCTTCCGAAGCTCGATGATGCGCGCCGGCGGCGCTGACTACGTTTTCTTCAATCATGATGCTGCCGACGTCATTTCCGCCGAAACGCAGGCCTAATTGACAGGTCTTTAATCCAGGTGTGACCCAGGACGATTGAATATTCAGGATATTATCGAGATATATTCGGGATAATGCCAGCATTTTCAGGTACTCGACGGCGGTCGCTTCTTCCTTGACGAAACGGCCGAGGGAGGTATTTTCGCGCTGGAAACTCCAGGGAATGAAGGCGGTGAACATGCCGCTCTCCTCCTGCATCCGGCGCACGATGTCGAAATGGTTCATGCGCTCCTCAATCGTCTCGCCGGTGCCGAACATCATGGTGGCGGTGGAGTAGAGGCCGAGCGAATGGCAGGTGCGGTGAACTTCGATCCAATCATTAACGCTTGACTTTAAACGGCTTATTCGATGGCGGACACCGTCGTCCAGGATTTCGGCGCCGCCGCCGGGGAGGGAATCGAGTCCGGCGTCGCGGAGGCGGGCGAGGGTGTCGCGAATGGTGATGTTGCTGACTTTGGCGATGTTCACGATCTCCGGCGCGGAGAAGCAGTGGCACCAGATGTTGAAGTTGGCTTTGATCGAGCGGAGCAGGTCTTCGTACCACTCGATTTTGAGCTCGGGATGAAGGCCACCCTGCATCAAAATGCCGGTTCCGCCGAGGTCGATGGTCTCCTTAATCTTCGAAAAGATGACTTCTTTGGGGTGTAAATAGCCTTCTGCGTGCCCTAAAGGGCGATAAAATGCGCAGAAACTACAGTATTCGGTACAGGTATTGGTGTAGTTGATATTGCGATCAATGATGTAGCTGACGACGCCTTCGGGGTGGAGTTTGCGGCGCACGGCGTCGGCTTCCATGCCGATTCCGATCAGGTCGTTCGAATTGTACAGGTCGATGGCTTCGGCGCGGGTGATCATACGGTTGCTCCTACGGTGAGGCGGTCGAGCTCCGCGGCTTGTTTGAGAAATAGCCGGAGGCCTTCGTGGTCGCGGGCGTTCAGCTCGAACACGATATGACGGGTGAGATACTCACGTGCCAGTTCCGAAGTGACGCCGCGGAGGGGAGCCTGCTCGAGGACGATCTGGTCCATGTGCGCGAGGCCGTCGCGGCAGGAATCGAGAAAAGCCTGTTCGAAAATGGGCTGCATGATTTCCTTGCGGCCGGACCAGAGCGCGAAGACCATGGGGAGGCTGGTCATTTGCGTCCATTCGAGGCCGAGGTCGAGGGTTTCAAAGGGGAGCGTCGAGGGATCGAGGCGCAGGGCGGGATCGCCGATCAGCAGCGCTGCGTCGGCCTCGCCGAGCATGGGAGCGAGTTCGGCGCGGCGGGAAATAAGCCTCGGCTGAACGCCGTATTTCCCGGCCAGGATGATTCTCGCGAGCATGACCGAGGTTCGGGAGCCGGCGTCGGTGGCCAGCGTTTTGATCTCCCGAAGAGGGACTTTCGAGACCAGCAGAATGCT
This sequence comes from Bryobacteraceae bacterium, assembly GCA_049521275.1. Taxonomy (GTDB): domain Bacteria; phylum Acidobacteriota; class Terriglobia; order Bryobacterales; family Bryobacteraceae; genus Palsa-187. Next base: position 7,372 of record JBEKOZ010000090.1, read on the forward strand.
GCGCACCGCGCCGCGAGAGGCGATGCCGGCGCCGTGGAAATAATCGAGTTTCTGTTGCGCGATTTCGATGACGGGCACGATGCCGATGTCGGCTTCACCGGAGGCGAGCTGGTCGGCGCATTCCGAGGGCAGAGCGTAGGTCAGGTCGAAGGTATCGCGCTGGGCGCCGTGTTCGATGCCCCAGACTAGCGGAACGGTGTTGAGGTAGCTGACGGCGCATACGCGCGGTTTTTTAGAGATGGAGGGCAAGGTTCAGTTTATCATTTAGACGGACCGGGCCTCGCCACGTGTGGCGACGCGGCACGCCTGGGGGCGCGCGCCACAATTCTGTTCGGCGGTTGAGGAGGATCAGGTGGGCGACGTTATCGTGGCGGGGAATCTGGTGGAGGATATTCTGGTGCGGCCGGTGGGGCGCATCGAATATGGATTCACGGTATGGGTGGAGTCGATTGAGCAGCATCTCGGGGGAAATGGAGCCAATACTTCGTTTACTCTCGCGAGGCTCGGCGTTCCGGTCCGGCTGCGAGGCGCCGTCGGGCGGGACGAATTTGGCGACCGGGTGCTCGAGCGGCTGAAGGGCGCGGGTGTGAATCTGGAGGAAGTGGAGCGGAGGGCGGCGCCGACGGCGACTACCGTGGTGCTAGTGGCGGCGGACGGATCGAGGTCGTTTTTGCACGCGCCAGGGGTTAGCGGAGAAGTGTTTGCGGAGCCGGGGGAGTTTTCGCCGGGACCGGGGCACTTTCACCTGGCGAATATTTTCTCCCTGCCGCACATGAGGAAGACCGGCGCCGCGACGCTCGAACGGGCGCGGGCCGCGGGATGGTCGACATCGCTCGACACGGGGCACGATACGCGAGGCGAGTGGATGGCGGTATTGGAACCATGCCTCCCACACATCGGCCTGCTGTTCGCCAATGAGGCGGAGGCGCTCCAGATTTCGGGTGCGGCGGATTTGCGGACGGCGGCCAGTCGGTTTCTCGATTACGGGGTCGAGACGGTGGCGATCAAGAGAGGCCGGTATGGCTGCGCGGTGTTTCGAGGAGACGGAGAGACCTGGGCGCTGGGATTTCCCGTCCCGCCGGTGGATACGACCGGGGCGGGGGATTGCTTTACCGGCGGGTTTCTGGCGGGTCTCCATAAAGGCGGAACTCTCCAGGAAGCGGCGCGACTGGCGAACGCGTGCGGGGCATTATCGGCGTCGCGGCTGGGGAGCGTTACGGGATTGAAGGGGTACCAGGAAACGCTGGACTGGATGGGCGGTTAGCGGCCGTTTCGAGGCAAGAATCGCTGTGCTATCTTCAAGAGAAGGCGGTTCCCGCGCGCTGTCTTCGGAGATCCTTCATGAAAAAACTGTTTGGCTATTTCATCGCCCTGTCCGCTTCCCTGTGGGGACAAACTCTCAGCTCACCCGACATTAATGGCCAGCCAACGCGGCAGTTTGGTCATCCGTCGCTCCAGATTCCGCCGACGCAATCAACGCCAAATTATGTGGAGGGGCGGGAATTCGACATTCCCGGACAGATCGCGTTTGACACGAGTGTGAATCCTCCGATCATGTATGTAGCGGATATCGGGAATAACCGCGTGCTGGCGTTCAAAACCGGCTCTCTCCCGACGTCCGGGGGTTATGCCGACCTGGTGATCGGGCAGCAGGATTTTCAAAGCACCATCGTGCCGCTGGGAGTCACCACTGGTCTCAGCGCCCCAACCGGGGTAGCGGTGGATAGCCAGGGGAACGTCTATGTGGCGGATGCGGGCGACAACCGGATTTTGCGTTTTCCGGCGCCGTTCAGTCAAACCACACTTCCGGTGACACCGGACCTGGTCATCGGGCAAAAGACATTCAACAATATTGGGGCGAACGCCGGTGGAACTTGCGCGAACAACACCTTGGCGTTTACCAATGGCGGCTCTACGTACGTGACGGGCCTGGCCATCGATGGGAGCGGCAACCTGTGGACCACCGATCCGGGCAACAATCGGGTGCTGATGTTCCCGGTGGCTAATCTGACGGCGAATGCAGTGCAACCGGCGGCCACGATGGTGATCGGGCAGAACAGTTTCACGGCGTGCAGCACTCCGACCATTCCGAATAACACGCAGGCGCAAGCGTATCTGGGAGGCATGGTGGAGCCGTCGAGCCTGGCGTTCGATTCCTCCGGCGATTTATATGTTGTGGACGGCTATTCGCGCGTGCTTTATTACGCGGCCGGGTTTGCCGCGCAGGGGCAATTTGCGTCGCGAGTGCTGGGCGTTGTGCCCGCGCCGGCCAACGGGCAGCCGCAAATGACTTACCCGAATCAGTATTCGCTCGGCATGCCTGGCTCCAATGGCTGTTGCATTGCGCCGGAAGGCGTGTTCACGTCGGGAAATCATGTTTTTGTCGCGGATACTCCAGCGAATCGCGTGGTGGAGTACGATATCCCTTCGAACTGGGCGCCGGGGACGACGGCGGCTCCGTCGCCGGCAAGTTTAGCGATCATCGGCCAGACCGCCGCTAACGTGGGGACGGCGAATCAGTCGCTGCCGCAGCCCAGCCAGTACACACTGGCGAGCCCTTATGGAGGAGCTTTTTCCGGCACCACGATGTGGGTCTCCGACGCCGGGAACAGCCGGGTATTGGCGTACCCACTGCCGTCGTCGGGCGGTTACTCGGCAGCCACGACGGTGGTAGGGCAGACGGCTTTCCTATATAACGCGCCGAACCTGATCGAGGGGCGGGAAGTATATTTGACGGCCTCGTCGATGGTGGTGGATAACAGCTCGAATCCACCACATCTTTACGTCTCCGATCCGGGCAACAATCGGATCCTGTGCTTCAAGAACGCGCTGATTGTGGGGCAGACGACACCGCCGGCGGTGGCGGATATGGTGATCGGCCAGCCCGACCTGTATACCTCGGAGGTCAACTACCCGACGGGGGTCGCTACCACGCCGACGGCGACCGGGCTGAACACTCCGATTGGGGTGGTGGTGGATAATAACGGGAATCTTTATGTAGCCGATTCCGGAAACGGGCGCGTGCTGCGTTTCCCTACGCCGTTCAATAACGTGCCTGCCGCCGGCACGGCGCCATCGGCGAACCTGGTGTTGGGGCAATCCGGCTTTACTTCTCAGATTAAGAATCCGGAGGCGAATTCGATGAGTCTGCCTTGGGGCGTGGCCTTGTTCGCCGGAGGCACGGGAAATGCGACTCCACTGGCGGGAGGGCTGGCGGTTTCAGATCCGACCTATAACCGGGTGCTGATTTTCGCGAAGGCGTC
>JBEKOZ010000091.1:0-10630 GCA_049521275.1 Bryobacteraceae bacterium
CAGACGACCGGGTCCTACCTGGTGAAGGCAACTGCGGCGACGACGACGCCGGAGACGTCGTTTGCGCAAACGATCACTGTGACTGCTTCCAAATTTGCGCCGGATGTGAAAAAAGTGCCGGTGACCATCAATGTCACCTCAGAGCCGATTGCGGTGATGGTGCAGCCGTCGATCCAATTCAATGTGGGGCAGGGAGCGGCGCCGGTCGAGAAGTGGATCCAGTTGGGGAACGTGGGTGCGAGCGCGCTGACGGTGACGGGCGCCACGATTACCGGAACGTCGACGGCGTGGTTGACGGTGACGGTGAACGGGGCGTGCCAGATTGCGGGAGTGGCGCAGTGCGTAGTGGCCACGGGAGATCCGACAGGGCTGACGCCTGGCCCGTATACGGCGACAGTCGCGATCGCGAGCAATGCGGCGAATGGTCCCCTGACGGTGCCGGTCGAAATGGACGTGGTCACGACGACGGCTCCGTGGAGTTATTACCAGGGAGTGGTGGATAACGCGGTGTACCAGATCGGCGCGACGGTGGCTCCGGGCGAGCTGGTGGCGGTGCGCGGCGAACAGTTCACGACGGGCGCGGCGGTGGCCGCGACATCGCTGCCGCTGGGAACATCGCTGGGCAGCGCGACGGAGTCGACTGCGGTATATGTGAACGGCGCGGCGGTGCCGGTGTACTATGTAGCGGCGTCGCACGTGGAGAATCAGGGCGGGCAAATCACGTTCCAGATGCCTTACAGCACGCCCTCGGGGTCGGCGACGGTGCAGGTGGTGCGCAACGACAACGGGACGCTCGCGCCGGGCAATACGATCAGCGTGCCGGTGAAGAGCATTGTTCCGGAGCTGCTCCAGTTTTCGCTGAACGTGAGCGGGAATCAGATCACGACGGTGGACAATATCGCGACCGAGTCGCCGGTGGGGACGCAGTATGCCGTTGCGACCTTTACCGACTTCGTGACGTTTCCCATTCCGACGACTGCGGGAGTTCCCAGCCGGCCGGCAAATCCGGGGGACGTGCTGGTGTTCTACGGGCTGGGGTTCGGGCAGACGACGCCGGCCGTAACGGAGGGGATCGCGGTGGCGGGCCAAGCCACGGTGGGGAACTGCCTGATGGTGTTCGGCGGGGAAACCATCGTGGAAGGCGCGAAAACGTCGGCAGTGCCGTCCTATTGCGGGCTGACGCCGTCGTCGGTGGGACTGTACCAGGTGAATGTCGCGGTGCCCGCGGGGACTCCGGTGGGAAGCGCGGTGCCAGTGTATTTACAGATCGGGAGCGCGACCAGCAACACGGTGGCGATCGCGGTGCAGTGATCCCGTTTTTCTCCTTCTCACGCGATACCAGGTGAAGGAGAAAATAAAATGACAACGATGAAGACCTTGACGCTGGCGCTGGCCCTGGCGGTTCCGAGCTTTGCTTCGATCAACTACAATTCCTCGAAGTCGAATACCGGGAACGTGACGGTGAAGAATCAGACGGGCCAGAAGACCGGCAACGCGAAAGCGGCCAGCTCGCATTCGAATACTCAGCACAATTAGTTGTGTACAGTATCGGTAATGACCGAGCGGCTTTACTACCAGGATTCCTATTTACGTGAATTTCAGGCGCGCGTCGTAGCAGTGTCGGACGATGGGCGGCGCGTCATTCTCGATCGCACGGCTTTTTATCCCAGCTCAGGAGGGCAGCCGTTTGACGTCGGGACGGTCGGTGGGGTCGCGGTGCTCGACGTGGTCGACGAAGGGGAGCAGGTGGCGCACGTGGTCGAAAGGCCGCTGGCGCCCGCAGACGTGATGGGCAACGTGACGGGCGAGGTCGACTGGACGCGGCGCTTCGATCACATGCAACAGCACACCGGGCAGCATCTGCTGTCGGCGGTGTTGGAAGATTTATTCGGCATCGCGACCGTGAGCTTTCATATGGGCGCGGAGGTGTCGACCATCGATGTGAACGCGGCCACGCTGGACGCGCGGCAGATCGAACGCGTGGAGGAACGATGCGCGGAAATCGTGGCGGAGGCGCGTCCGGTGTTGATCACGTTTGAAGACGCGTCGGCCGATTTGGGGCTGCGCAAGGCGTCGGAACGGACCGGGACACTGCGCATCGTGTCGATCGACCGGCTGGACCGCAGCGCCTGCGGTGGGACGCATTTGCGGTCGACCGCGGAGATCGGGGCGGTGCAGATCCGCAAGCTCGAAAAAATTCGCGGCACCACGCGCGTCGAGTTCGTCTGCGGGTTGCGGGCGCTACGCGCGGCGCGGAGCGATTTCCGGCTGCTGTCCGAAATTTCGCGCACGCTCTCGACCGCGTTCGCCGATGTGCCGGCCTACCTTACCGCGCAGATCGAGAAGACGAAGACGCTCGAAAAGACGTGCCAAAAGCTATCGGCGGAGGTGGCCCGGCGCGAGGGCGCGGAGCTTTTTGCCGCGACCGCGCCGGGCCAGGACGGAATCCGGCGCGTGGTGGAAAAGGGCGCGATCGACGATGCCGTGCGCACCCGCGCGCAAGCCTTCATTGCCGGAGGCAAGGCGGTATTTCTGGCGGTGAGCGAGGATCCGGCGGCAGTGCTGCTGGCGGCGTCGGCCGATTCGGGCGTGCACGCGGGGAATCGCGTCAAAGAAGCCGTATCGGCTGCGGGAGGCCGGGGCGGCGGCAATCAGGCGCTGGGGCAGGGCAGTGTGCCCGCGGCGGCCCTCCAAGGGGTAATCGAGGCGCTGACCTAAGATTATTCCTGATAGAAAAATCCTGTCTGTTCCGAACTAGAGGTGCGTCGGAACATGAAAATTTTTCTCTGTTTCATCCTCGGCGCCGCCGCGAATGCCACCACCGTCTTTATTGACAGCAACGCCGCGGACACCACCAACAATTCCGGCCATGCCACGGTCGATATGCCTTGGGCGCTGGCGCTGCCGGGTTCGCTGTGGATCTCCAACGACCCCGAAGGGGAGGACCGGGGGCCCGAATTCTTCAGCCCCGTGGACGAGACCGACATCACCTTTGTCACCATGTTCACGCTGAGCGGCGCCATCACGGGGGGCGGCTTAACGGTGCTGGCGGACGACATCACGTCGGTGATTCTGAACGGCCACAAGCTGCCGCGCGCCGATCTGACGCTTGGATTCGCGTGTGCCAAAGGACCCCTCTGGTGCCTGCCGCCGACTGCGGAGGTTTTCACGTTCGCGGAGCTGGCTCCTTACCTGGTCGACGGCTCCAACACGCTCTCGTTCGGAGTGATGCAATTTACCGGTTCGTTCTTCGGACTGGATTTCGCGGGTGTCGTGGACACGGCCGCGCTGGATCCTCCTCCGACGCCCGAGCCCTCCACCCTGGCCTCGATCAGTGGCGGATTGCTGCTACTGGCGGCGGGCAGTGTCTTGAAAGCGCGGCGCGCGGGAACATCATTTGGTAACCTGAGGTGTGCCCGAAAATTTTCGCCGGTTTGAAGCCGGTCCCGATCCTTTTGGCAGGATTTGGCAAGTGGAGTTTCGCTGGCTGCAAACCGCGATCTCCATTCGCCACGCCGACACCATCGACGTGAAGTTCGTCATCTGGACGGCCGGAGAGGAACGTCAGGAACGGGTGCTGGCGCTGCCCCACCTGGATCTTCTCAATTTGAGCGGCGCCCTAAACCATCCGCTCACCGATGCCTGGTGTCTGAAGCTCGCCGCGTCCCATTTGAAACACATGATCGAGGCGGGCGAGGATCTGGAAAAGGTGCTGGTTACGCTGTCTGCGGCGGATCTGGCGGCAGCCGCCGAAATTCTTCAGCCGGCGTAACATTTTTTGCCCCTCTCTCGTGGTAGATATTAGATTTGAACGGATTCGCGCAGGCGCCGGAGGTTGGTCTGTGCACTTATTTTGGGAGGAGGAACAGAGATGGTCAACTGCCCGCTTTGCGACGCCCTGATTGACGTCGACGAGGAAGAACTGGACGAAGGGGACCCCCTCATTTGCGAGGAATGCGGCGCCAATTTGACCGTCAGCGGCGTTTCTCCCCTGGAGCTGGCATCGGAGAAAGAGGAGGCCGACGACGACGACGATCTGGATGACGACGACGACGATTTCGACGACGACGATGAAGAGGCCGAGGAAGAAGAAGAAAAGGATGAGGAGTATTAACGCGCTGCTTCGATGCGCGGCGCTGGCCGGCCTCTGCGCCGTTCTGATGCGGGCGGGAGAAACGACGGTCATCGCCGGCAGCGTATTCCGCGATCCGGGATATGCGCTGCCGGAGGCGACCGTCACGCTGGTTCGCCGCGACGATCCCAAGCACAAAAAACTGGCCCAGGAATCCACCACCTATCGCGGCGAATTTGTCTTCCATGTACCCGCGACCCCGGAAGTGTACGTCGTAAAGGCCGCGGCGAAGGGATATCGCCCGGAAGAAAAGGAAGCCGCCGTGACGGGCGCGGACCGCATCGACCTGACGTTCACACTCGAACCGGAAACCAAAAAATGACACGCACATTGTTCGCGCTTCTGCTGGGGATCGCGCTGGCGTCGGGGGCTCGCGCCCAGGACGGGAAGAAAGACAAAGAAGAGGCCACGCTGCGTTCGGTGCAGGGGACGGTGTTCGACAAGGACGACAAACCGGTGGTGGGCGCGGTGGTGCAGTTGAAGGACGTGCGCACGCTGCAAATGCGCTCCTATATATCGAAGGCCAACGGCGAATACCATTTTTCGAGCCTCAAGATGGACGACGACTACGAGCTGGAAGCAAAAAACAACAGCCTGACCAGCGGTCCCCACAAGATCAGTATTTTCGATAACCGGAAAGTCGTGATTCAGAATTTGAAAGCGGATAAGCCGGAGAAAAAATGAGGCGCATGTTTTTTCTGCCGGTGTTCCTGGCCGCGGCTCTGTGGGCGCAGTCGAAGCTGACGCCGGTCAACGACGCGACGCTTCCGAAGCTGGTGGCCGCGCATAAGGGGCAGGTGGTTCTGGTGGATTTCTGGGCCACGTGGTGCGTGCCGTGCCGCGCGGAGATGCCGCAGATCGTGAAGATGTCGGTGCGTTTGAGCACGCGCGGCCTGGTTCTGGTCACGGTCTCGACCGACGATCCGGCCAAAGAGCTCGCGGCGTTCAAGGTACTGATGGACAACGCGGTGGCTCCGCCGTACTTTCTGAAGAAAGTCGACGACGACGACAAGTTCTACAACTCGGTGGATACGAAATGGTCGGGCGAGATTCCCGCGATGTTCATCTACGACCGCGCGGGCAAGCGGGTGCGTTCGTTTCTGGGGGAGACGCCGGTGAAGGACATCGAGGCGGCGATCCTGAAAGTGCTGTAGAGAGTTTTGGCCGCTGATGAACGCCGATTAACGCCGATAACGATTTTCCCCATCCGCGTTTATCAGCGTTCATCAGCGGCCAATTTTCTTGCTAGACCGGCCGTCCGACCAGCGACAGAAATTCGTCGCGCGTCGATTTGTTGGTCCGGAAGCTCCCCAGCATGGTGCTGGTCACTGTGCCTGAGTGCTGCTTTTCCACCCCGCGCATCATCATGCAGAAATGGCGCGCTTCGCACAGCACGCCCACGCCGCGCGGGCTGATCACTTCCACCATCGCCTCTGCCACCTGCTGCGTCAGACGCTCCTGCAATTGCAGGCGGCGCGCGAACATGTCGATGATCCGCGGAATTTTGCTCAATCCGATTACTTTATCCTTCGGCAGGTACGCCACGTGCATTTTGCCGAAGAACGGCAGCATGTGGTGCTCGCACATGCTGAAAAATTCGATGTCCTTCACGATCACCATCGAATCCACTTTGGCGCTGAACAGCGCGCCGTTCACAATCTCCTCGATATTGGTCGAGTAGCCGCTGGTCAGATAGCGCATCGCCTTTTCGTAACGCTCCGGCGTGCGCTCCAGTCCCTCGCGGGAGGTGTCCTCTCCCAGCATTTCGAGCACGTCTTTCATGCGCGAGGCAATGCTCGGGCCCTGCGGCGGCATGATTTTTACTACAGCCTTGTTGGTCTTCATTTCGCTTCCAGTTCAAAAATGTTTCGTTCCGTCTCGGAGATGCGCACGCGGTCGAGCCTCGCCCGCAGCGGCCAGCCATCAGCCAGCGCCTTTTCGATGACCACGGCCAGGGTCTCCGTCGTCGGCACCACTCCGGTCAGCTCCGCGATGTCGGTGTTCAAATTATGGTGGTCGAAGCGCGCCAGAACCCGCTCCTCGACGAGGGTATCGAGCGCCTCACGTGAAACGATCTGCCCCGATTCATCGGGTGATCCCGCCATAGTCACGTCGAGCACGTAGTCGTGACCATGGCCGAACGGGTTGTTGCATTTTCCGTACAGCTTCGAATTCTGCTCCGCGGTCAAGGCCGGAGTGTCGAGCCGGTGCGAAGCGGAAAAGCGGTAACGGCGGGTCAGTTTCACGAAGCCCCTCCGTAGTCGACGTAGAGGTCGCCGGTTTCATACAGGCGCACGTTGTAGAGCTTCACGCCATCGCGCGAGATCCGCCCGGCGAGCCTCCGCCAGATTTCGATGGCGACGTTTTCCGTGGTCGGCACCACGCGGTCGAACGGAGCGACTTCGCGATTCAGAAACCGGTGGTCCATCGGCTCCACCACTTCCTGGTTCAGGATTTCCTTCAGTTCGCGCAGGTCGAACACCATCCCGGTGAGCGGGTCCGGCTCGCCCTCAATGGTGACTTCCAGCACGTAATTGTGGCCGTGGCCGTTGGGGTTGGCGTTGGCGCCATAGACGGCATGATTGCGCGCGTCATCCCACGCGGGGTTGGCGCAGACGTGGGACGCGGAAAATTCGGCCTTGCGGGTGAGCAGCATCGCCTGACTGTTGGATGCGGCAAACCACTCCCGCGATCCTTTAAAATAGTAGCGTGAAACTGTCCCTGGACCGTATTTTGATCGCCGCCATGCTGTTGCTGGCGGCCGGCCTGGTCTGGGTGGTGTACCCGACGCTCGAAGTGCGCATCGTCAACGCCGGCGACACCGCGCCCAACTTCTCCATCGTCACCGAGAGTGGCCGCACGGTCACCCGCTCCGATTTCGGCGGCAAGCTGCTGGTACTGAATTTCTGGGCTAGCTGGTGCCCGCCCTGCATCACAGAACTGCCTTCGCTCAACCAGTTCGCGCAGGAGTATAAGGATCAAGGCGTGGTGGTGATCGGGATCAGCAACGATAAGAATGAGAATCTTTATAAGAGGTTCCTCACGCAGAGGCATGTGGCGTTCGACACGGCGCGCGACCCGGAGGCCGACATCAGCGCCAGCTACGGAACGTTCCAGATTCCCGAGACCTACCTGATCGACCGCAACGGGAAAGTGCTGGAGAAGGTCATCAGCAATCAGGACTGGATGGACCCGCAGTTTCTGGCGCGCGTAAAGAGCATGCTGTAAACGCTGACCGCTCCCGAAGGTCGCGGCTCTAAAGCAATGGAGCCGCGACCTTCGGGAGCGGTCTGCGTGCCTGCTAGAATAACTAGCTCATGCTCTCCAAGCCCCAGGCAGTCGAAGCACGCGACCTCCGCACTTACCGGCATTTCGACCTGCTGCTCGCCATCTTCCTGGTGGTGCTGCTGATTTCGAACCTGGTGGGCCAGAAACTCTGCGCCATCGGGCCGTTCGTCATCAGCGGGGGGCAACTGCTGTTTCCGCTCACCTACATTTTTGGCGATGTGTTCACGGAGGTTTATGGCTACGCCGCTTCACGCCGCGCAATCTGGCTGGGTTTTCTGGCGAACGCGCTGCTGGCCATCATGGGACTGATCACGGTCTGGCTCCCGCCTGCGCCGGGCTGGCACAATCAGGACGCCTTCGCGACCGTGTTCTATCAAATTCCGCGGCTGATCGTCGCGAGCCTGATCGCGTTCTGGTGCGGCGAATTCGCGAACTCCTACACGCTGGCCAGAATGAAATTGTGGACCGGGGGAAAAATGCTGTGGACCCGCACCGTCGGCTCGACCGTAGTCGGCCAGTTCGTCGATACCGTCATCCTGGTCATCATCGGCTTCGGAGGCACAGCGCCGCCGCTCACCCTAGCCACACTGGCCGGATCGGCGTATCTCGGCAAAGTGATCTATGAAGTGGTCGCGACTCCGGTGACCTACGCCGTGGTCGGATTCCTGAAGCGCAGCGAAGGCCTGGACGCATTCGACTATCACAGCGACTTCAACCCGTTCCACTTGGGAACGAAGTAGAAGTGACAGATCTCGAGGTCAAGATTTCCCGCGCTTCCGTAGAGGCAATCGAGCGCCTGTGGCAGGCTCATGGCCTTTCGGTCACGCTCAAAACAACGCAGTCCAAGTATGCCGGCTCGATTCACTGGCACTTGAAAAAAGGACGTGAGCGCGGAACTTTGGAAGCAACACTTTGGCCGTCCCAAAACCGTTTTTGGTTCTCCATGCAGGACGGTCGGAAAGGCGATTGGGTGATGCCCGCGGCGCATCGGATGAAAGCGCAGTTGGAGCGCTAAATTTCGCTGAGTACGCAAATGTCGGGCAGATTGCGAAAATCTTCCGCATAATCGAGGCCGTAGCCGACCACGAACTCGTCGGGAATCTCGAAGCCTCGATAAGTCACTTCGACGGGCCTCTGCCGGTGCTCCGGTTTATCGAGCAGGGAGGCGATCCGCAAGGACTTCGGCTTTCTCTGCGCCAGCAACTGCATCAGATAGGTGAGCGTGATGCCGCTGTCGACAATGTCCTCCACCACAATCACGTCGTAGCCTTCAATCGAGACGTCCAGATCCTTGGTCAGCTTCACTTCACCCGAGCTCGACTTGCCCTTCCCGTAGCTCGAGATGCCGATGAATTCGATGCGCGCCGGAGTTTTCACCGCGCGGGCGAGGTCGGCCAGAAAGAAGCAGGCGCCTTTTAAAATTGCGATCAGGTAAATCGGGCCGCCCGGCAGATCGCGGTCGATTTCGGCGCCCAATTCGTGGATGCGGGACTGAATCTGTTGGGCGCTGATCAGCACACGGAGCTTCGACATAAGCGTCGATTGTACTACTAAAGCCGTGTGCTGCCTGGACCTATATGAATGTGCGGCGCGGTCGCCTTGCCGGCGATGGCGATGCGAAACGCGTGATAAGGAATGTCCCGCTCATCGAGATATTCCCGCAGCCAGATGCCTTCGGGCGAATCCGGGTTCACGGCGACGTCCACGCGCCCGGTGTGGTCCATACCCAGGGCCCGGTGGAAGGCCGTCGAGCCGCGGGCGCTGACCGGAAATGGCTCCGAGAAGTGCTTTTCAAAAGTGAGAGTTAGCGCTTTCAACTGTTGCGGAGAGATGAGGTGGTCGCCGGCCGTTTTTTCTTCATCGGGACCCATGGGAGTTTCTGCTTCCGCATGAGCCATGCTGGCGATTTCGTGCACCAGGGCGGCCAGTTTAATGGCCTGCTGAAGGGCGTCTTCGCGGCTTGAAAGTTCGGATTCGAGGTCGGTGCGGTCGCTGGGCGGGACCAGGTCCGAGGCGATCAACTGATTGATTTTATTAACCTTTTCCTGCTGACGATCGACCCGGCGTTGAGCCGCGGCGAGCATTTCGGACGCCTGCACCTCACTGAATTCTTCGACATGGCTATAGAGGGTGTGCTCCAGGACGGCCTCATCCTGGGCATCTTGCAGATTTTGTTGCGCTTCGGCGATTTTTGCGGGGGGCAGGGCACCGCTCGAGATTTGCTGCTCGACGCGCTCCAATTCGCGGCGGGCGCTGACGACTCCTGGCGATTCCTGGGCCTTAATCGACCATAAAACCACGAAAAACAGCGTGTATCTCATCTTATACTGCCTTAATTATAGTATGATACGGGCAGGAGAAGTTTCCTGGGGTTATTGCAGAAGAAGGCGCCTCCGACACCCGAGCAGATCTGGCTGGCCGCGGTTGAGGCAGCCGAGTCCAAACAAGCCAAAGATATCAAGGTTTTAGATCTCCGCGAGATCACCACGTTTGCCGATTTCTTCGTGGTACTGAGCGGCGCGAACGCGCGGCAGATCCAGGCGATCGCCGACGAGATCGAGATTGCGTTGAGACAGCAATTAGGCGAGTATCCGTCGAGCGTCGAGGGGTATCAGAACGCGGAGTGGGTGCTGCTTGATTACAGCGATTACGTGATCCACATTTTTACCGAAAAAGCGCGCCAGTATTACGACCTGGAACGGCTTTGGCGCGACGGGAAAACGGTCGCTCTGTAAATCCGTTTGCAGACGACCTTCGTATAGCGTATTGTAGAGGCTGGTAGGAGAAAACACCCATGAAGAAACTACTCGCGGTATTTGCCTTAACGGCAATCGGATCCATGTCGGCGTTTGCCGGCGAATGGAGCGGCTACATCGCCGATTCCAAGTGTAAGCACACGGACGGAACTGAGAAGTCGATCGCCTGCACGCAGAGCTGCGTGAAGCGCGGGTCCGATGTCGTGTTCGTCACGGCCGACAACAAGGTGTTGAAGATCGACAAAGATTCGCTGGATAAAGTGCAGGCGCATCTGGGCCACAAGGTGACCGTCACTGGCAACGTGGACGGCGAGACACTCAAGATCGATACGATCAAGATGTAATCCGGCTCGAGCCTAGCGTTTTACGGGCTCGAATTCCATGATGAGCTTCCCGGCCTCGCCCTTGTATACAATGGCGAGGTCTTTGGGTTTTAGCTTGCCGCTGATGGAAA
>JBEKOZ010000092.1:0-10629 GCA_049521275.1 Bryobacteraceae bacterium
CGATCCCGGCATTTCCCAAGTCGAGCCACGCGAAGCCAAAGGGTCCGTGGGTGCGTTCGAGTCCGGTCCACAGCGCGGCGCATGCCGGGATGGCCCACCAACGATGGATCACGAATCCGGCGAGCGCGGCGAACACCGCCATGTGCAGGCCCTTGAGAATCGCGAATAAAACAAAGGTGCCCCATCCGCCCCACCGGCCCATGCCTCCGTGCACTTCGAGCACGAACTGGATCCAGTAACAGACGCCGAACCAGAACACGAATCCGCCGGCCCAGCCTGCGAGGAACCGGCGTCTCCACGAAGATTCGCGCGCGCAGGCGATCAGTAGCGGCGTCAGCGCCACCGGAGCCAGCCAGGTGAAATCGAAGCGGGGAAAAATGAGAATCAGCAGCAGCGCGGAGAAAATGGAAAGGGCAAAGTTCACGCGTGCGAGGCTTCTTGGTTAACGAGGTCCGCCATGTAGGAGCTGCGCACGAGCGGCCCGCTGAACACCATTTTGAAGCCGATCGACAGGCCGTAATCGCGATAAGCCTCGAACCGCGCGGGCGTTATATATTCGGCCACGCGGAGGTTCCGGCGCGTGGGCTGCAAATACTGGCCCAGCGTGGCCACGTCCGTATCGGCATCTCGTAAATCGCGCAACAACTGCTCGACTTCCTCGGACGATTCGCCCAGGCCCATCATCGCGCCCGATTTCGTCAAAGCCTCCGGCCGGTATTGTTTCGCGAATCGCAGCACGTCGAGCGACTGGCGGTAATTCGCCTGCGGCCGCACGGTTTGGTACAGGCGCGGCACCGTTTCCATGTTGTGATTGAAGACGTGCGGCCCGGCGTCGAGCACGCGGGCGACGGCGTCGAGATCGCCGCAAAAATCCGGCGTCAGCACTTCCACCCGCGCGTCCGGCAGCGCGGAGCGCACTGCGCGAACGGTCCCGGCGAAGTGCGTCGAGCCTCCGTCTCGAAGATCATCGCGATTCACGCTGGTGATCACCACGTACCGCAGCCCCATCTCCGCGGCCATGCGCGCGACATTTTCCGGCTCCTCCGGATCGAGCGCGCCCGGATGCTTCGCCTTCGGCACCGAACAAAATCCGCAGCCGCGCGTGCACAGGTTGCCGAGAATCATGAACGTGGCCGCGCCCCGATGGAAACACTCGTGCATGTTGGGGCATCGCGCCGACTCGCAAACGGTGTGCAGGTTTTTCTTGCGCAACTCCGTTTTCAGATGGTGAACGGATTCGGGATGCGTGCGGGATCCGCGCAGCCACTGCGGAAGCCTGGGCGCGGCAGGTTCAAGCTGGACCAGGTGCATCAAAAAACTTTCTTGATCGCCTTGTCGCCCGGAAATCCGGAGCTCTGCAGATCCGACTTCGTCTGGTTCAACGTGCCTTCTGTCAGGGGTCCCACCAGTACGCGATAGAGCCCCGGCTTGTCGGGGATCTGCACGGCGATGGCGTTGAACTTTTTCTGATGCAGCACGTCGACCATCACATCCGCCTCCGCTTTCTGGGTCGCGGAAATTTGCAAATAAGTCTGGCCTGACGCCGGCTGGGCGTCAGCGGGCGCGGGCTTCTCTTTATCCTGAGCCTTCTTTGCGGGAGCTTCCTTTTTCACGGGCGCCGGCTGCTCCGGCTTGGGCTCGACTTTTGCCTCTTCAGGAGGCGGCTGCTGCGGCCGCGTCCTGGCGGGAGTCTCCACCGGAGGGGCGCTCACGGGCGCGGGCGTCTCCTGCAGGGCAGGGGATTCGACCACCATCGGCTTCGGTTCGGGCTTGTGGGACGCGACGTCCACCTGCGACGGATTTCTTCCCACGATGTAGCCCATCGTGAAAAATACTCCGAGCAGGATCACCACGATGAAGAACACACTCAGCAACTGGCGGTTCGCCAGGACTAATTCAAATTCGCCGTCTTCGTTCTTAGGCACCTATGCATCCTTGGCAAGTTTTTCAAGTACACGACCTACGTTCGAGAGTATATCCATCGGCAATGGAAACACAACTGTGGTGTTCTTCTCCGATCCTATCTCAACCAGGGTCTGCAAATAACGAAGCTGCATGGCGGCCGGTTGGGCGGCCATGATCGCGGCGGCTTTTTCCAGATTCTGCGCCGCCGCGGCTTCGCCTTCGGCATGAATGATTTTCGCGCGGCGCTCGCGTTCCGCCTCGGCCTGGCGCGCGATGGCGCGGATCATCGACTCCGGCAGATCCACCTGCTTCACCTCCACCATGGATACCTTTACGCCCCACGGGCCGGTATGTTCGTCGAGCACCGATTGCAGCCGCACATTGAGTTTTTCCCGCTGGCTCAGCACCTCGTCCAGCTCCGCCTCGCCCAGGATGCTGCGCAGAGTGGTCTGCGCCAGTTGCGAGGTGGCGAATAAATAATTCGCGATCTCGATCACGGCCTTGGTCGGCTCCACGATGCGAAAATAAATGACCGCATTCACCTTGAGGGTCACGTTATCGCGCGTCACCACGTCCTGCGGCGGCACTTCCATCGCTTCGACGCGCAAAGAGAGCCTGGCCATCCGGTCGATGGGACGGAAGACAAGGATGACGCCCGGACCCTTCGGCTGCGGCAGCACCCGGCCCAGCCGGAAGATGACGCCGCGCTCATACTCGGCCAGAATTTTGATGCTCGATAGCAGATAAATCGCGATGATCACAGCGACGATCGCAATGATTGACGGGTCCATGAATCCCTCCTCCGCAGCCCCTACTTTATCGCGTTCTTCAGTCCAGCGCGCCGAGTTTCCGCCCAAGCCGGGTCCATTTGCTGGTCATCAGCCGGGATTGCGACGCAAGGGCCGCTTCGAGACGCTGCCGCAGTTCCGCAATTTCGCGGTCGAGCGTCATACCCCATTCGTAACGCGCGGTTAACTCGCGAGTCGCTTCCTCGTGCGTGGCTTTGTGATGAGCGACAAAACGTTGGTAATCGCCTTGCAGTTGCGCCAGCTGTTTCTCCAGATGAGCTGCCAGTCGCGCGACTGTTTGATATTCCCGCGACAGCTCCGCGGCAGGCGGATGAAACTTGCCTTTACGCGCGGCCATCGGCAGGGACCACGTTTCCGCGCGCTCGATCCCGAACTCCGGTACCTCCTCGGAGGCCACGCGGACGCTCGAAAATCCCGCCGCGAGAATGGTTTCGCGCAGAGATTCTTCGGTGAACACACGCATTTCGACCGTGGATCCCGGGCCTCCGTGAAAGACGAGATTCTCGAATACTTCGAACGATCCATCGCGGCGTCGGTTTACCAGCACCGGCTGGTCTCCTAAGGAGGCGAGCGTGAAATCATGAAGCTCCGGAAAGTGCTCCCTGGTTTTTCCGCCGAGGTTGTAGGGCGTCGTCATGATGAGCAGACCATCCGGTTTTAGCAGCTTGAACAGATTCTGAAACGCCCGCTCGATCGGCGGAGGGACGTGTTCCATCACTTCGCACGAAAGGATGAAATCGTAGCGGCCGAAATCGCTGGGGTCGGGATTGGCGACGTCCAATCGCGGAGCCTGATGATAGAACGTGTTGGTGTAATCCAGTTTTAGGGCGAGCCGCTCGGCGAGCTCCGGCGAATCGCTCATTCCGATGCCGCGAATGCCGTTCAGAACCGGGAACTCCGACAGCGTCATCCTGACGCCGAGCAATTCCTCGGACAGCAGCGCGATCACGGCCCGCACGCGGGCGGGGGAGTGGCAGGCGGGGCACTTGGCGCCCTCCCGCGAGAAGCCTTCCGGCGGCCGGTCGCACTCGGTTCCGCAGATATTACAGAGGAATTTTCCGGAAGCGGAAAACGTCAAATGTAGCCCTCCCGTTACGATCGTAGACGATCTCTATCGGCACTTCTTCGTAGCCTTCGCTTTGGGCCGCGTCTTCGAGCATGGCGCGCTCCTGCGGAAAATAAGTGTACACGGCGGTGTGCGCGACGAACGCCGCGCGAGGATCGGCGACCGCTTTGCGCAAACTTTCGATGTTGCTCCAATCGAGCGCGCGCACCGGAGCCTGGTTATCGCTGAGTAAATTGATCGTCTCGAAGATTCCCCAATCGGCAATATAGATGTTCGGCGAGTGCAGCCCTTCAAGGAGGCGCTCCAGCGGATAGACCGCATCGGTCCAGCGAATGTCCGGGCCGTTGCGCACCAGTTGCCAATAATATTCATTGGTCACCGCGAGATTGGCGGCGCACAGCACCAGCGTTACAGCGATCGCGGCCCAGCGCCACGGAATGGCCGCGAGCGCCGCGGCGATCGTCAGGAATTGGAACGGCCATAGAAGGATGACGTGATGCGCGGCGCCGCCCGCGCCCGCTGTGAGCACCATCGGCAGCCAGGTGAGGCCGCAGGTGAGGATTCCGAAAAGCACCGGCTTGCGCGAGGCGCGCGCGAAGACGCCGAGGCATGCGAGGCAGAATGCAGCAATCGTAAAATTGCTGGTCCGATGATGCGCCGTTTCAGAGATCGCCCGTGAGGATTTTTCCAGCCAGGAACGGGCTTCGCCGGGATGCGGAGACGGCTGGAGGGAAGTAAAAAACCCGAACAGCGCGGCTCCGTTCGCGGTGCGTTCCAGAAGAACGGCTTTGTGCGCGAGCGGGTCGTTGGTCATTCTTCGATTCACTTTGAACGTGTCGAAGGGCCGCGCGATGTTGTAAATCAGCAGCGGCAAAGCGCCGATCACGATCGACAGGGCGGCTACGGCGAGATTGCGAATCGTTGCATGACGCCAGACGTCGCGTGGGAAAACCAGCACCGTCGCCGCGGCGAGTCCGAACAGCACCCAGGCGAAAATCGCCTTTTCCCACAGCCCGAGACCGAGCAGAAAAAATCCGGCCGCGAGCGCGACGGTCGATCCGCGGCGATGAAAGCGGACCAGGAGCAGCATCGCGCCGAGCTTCAACACGAAGTGCAGCGCGTTCGGGCCGTAATCGATGGCTTCGAGGACCACGAACATCGAATCCGTGGCCAGCAACAGAGCGCCAATCCATGCCGCGCGGCGTCCGATGGTCCGGTCGAGCAGCAGAAAAAACATCCACACCGCGGCCGCTCCCGCGAGGACGGTCGGCATGCGCAGGGAAATCGCGCCCGGTTTCACGAAGGTGAACAGCGCCAGATAGAACCATGATTTGAGCGCGCCCATGTAGCTCATCAGCATCAGCGGAATGGAGTGGAACGAGAAAATCGCGCCGTTCACCACCAGCGCCTCGTCGGCCTCGATGCCGGGGCGGCTGACGAAAAGCATCGCGGCGGCAATGAACAGCAGGAGGATTGCCGCCAGGGCTGTCCGATCTCGCAGTGTCATCTCAGTTAGAATAGCCGCTTATGCGCTTCCCATTGTTTGCCCTCGCCGCTACGCTTGCGTTCGCCCAATCCTCAACAGCACCCCGGCCGATCGTGATCAAGGCGGCCAGGATGTTCGACGGCGTCAGCGACCGGGTGGTTTCGCCCGGGCTGGTGGTTGTTCTAGGCGAAAAGATTCGCGGCGTTGGCGGGAAAGCGGAGATTCCCGACGGTTCCGATGTGATCGATCTGGGCGATGCCACCATTCTGCCCGGCTTCATGGACGCGCACACGCACCTGACCATGCAGTTTGAGTTCGATTTCCGGAAGCAGCAGATGGATGTTCTGACCAAGAACGTGGCGGAGCAGGCGCTCGATGCGAGCGTCAATGCGCGGGTGACGCTGATGGCCGGATTCACCACGGTGCGCGACGTCGGCGGCGCGGATTTCATCGACGTCGGCCTGCGCAACGCGATCGCGTCGGGAAAAGTTCCCGGACCGCGCATGCTGGTGGCGACCAATGCGATCGGCGCGACGGGCGGCCATTGCGATAACGCGGCGGGCTATAAATTCGGGCTTTTTGGACGCGAAACAGGCATTCAGGACGGCGTCGCGAATGGTCCCGACCAGATGCGGCTGATCGTCCGGTTCAACATTAAATATGGCGCGGACGTGATCAAGACGTGCGCCACCGGCGGCGTGCTGTCGCTGACCGACGACGTGGATACGCCGCAGTTGACGCAGGCCGAGCTCGACGCGCTGGTCGACGAAGCGCACGCGCTGCGCCGCAAAACGGCCGCCCACGCGCACGGCGCCTCAGGAGCGAAGCGGGCCATCCGCGCGGGGATCGATTCGATCGAGCACGGGTCGTTTCTGGATGACGAAGCACTGGACATGATGAAAGCGCGCGGGACCTATTATGTTCCGACGATGATGGCGGCGCAGGGTCTGCGCGAGGTGCTCGAAAAAGGCTACGTGCCGCCGCAGATCGCGGCGAAGGCTCGCGCGGCGATGGCGTCTCTTGACTCGGTGGTCGCGAAGGCGATCGCCAAGCAGGTCAGAATCGCGCTGGGCACCGATGCGGCAGTCTATCCGCATGGACGGAATCCGGAAGAGTTCGCGCAGATGGTGCGGGTCGGCATGAATCCGATCGACGCGCTGAAATCGGGCACGTCGGTGGACGCGCAGCTGCTCGGATTATTCGACAAGACGGGGTCGCTCAAGGCGGGGAAGTGGGCGGACATCGTCGCGGTGCCGGGGAATCCCGTGGAAGATATTCACGCGACGGAGAAGGTCACATTTGTGATGAAAGAAGGGACGGTTTTCAAGAACGCGAAGCGCTGACGCGCGAGCGCGATTTCTTTTTCGGCGGATGCGATTCCATCGCGACGCGCAGGATGTGGTTGATGCGCGTCTGATAGCCACGGCCGTTGGACTTGAGCCAGGCGAGCACGTCGGCGTCGAGGCGGATGGTCAGTTGCGCCTTCGCCGGCGGCCAATTCACGGCCTTCGCGTTCTTGAAGAATTCCTCGCCGAGTTCGGGGATGTCGGAATAGTCGATCGGCATCTCGTCCAGCCGCTTTAGCTGCGCCGCGGTCATCTGAGGGGGGTTGTTCGGATCGAGTTTAAAACGCCTTATCATAATATTGACTCTGCTCGCGGGGGTTGGCCCTCCGCGCGGAAATCAAGCGGAGCATATCCTTGCGGGGCGTGTAGGCGACTGAGAACACCCTCTCTCCGATCTTGCCAAGAGCGATGCGCCGTTCTTCTCCATAATCGTGACGGCGATCTTCACGGTCGATCCGATCCGGATCGAGAAACACGCGGGTCGCATAGTCGAATGCCACACCGTGCTTGACGAAATTCTGCTCGTCCTTCCTTTCGTCCCACTCATACTCCATCTACACTGTAACTCTTTTTGTAGTTACGTGGCGGGTGTTGCCGCGAGCTTCGCGCGATGCTCTTTGTAAGCCGCGCGCACCGCTTGGATCTGCTGGACGTGCTTTTCGACGTGCACCGCGTGCAGGCGCAGCATGTCGAGGACGGTCATTTTGCCGCGCACCACATGATTGCCCGTGCGGGCGAACACTTCTTCGGGCTGGTCTTTTAACAGTTCGTAATTTTCCCCGCGCAGACGGCGGAAAGTTTCTATCGGCTGCGAAATTTTTCGTCTCTTGTAGTCCAGATTCGCGGCCCATTTATCCTGATCGAAAGGAACCAGCGTTGGATTGTCCTCGGCGATCATCTGGCGGAAGCGCATTACGTTGACGGCCTCGCAGTCGGCCAGGTGGCAGACGATCATGCGCACGCCCCATTTGCCTTCGGCGGGCGCAAAGTCGAGTTCAGGGCCCGCGGCGCCGGTCGTGACCACGGCCAGCAGTTCCGCGCCGCGGCGGAATCGTTCTAAAAGTTCCGAAAGTTCACTCACGTCATACAAGTATAATTAAAGGGAGTTCCCGATGCGAAAAATACTTGCTGTGGTGGTCGCTCTGAATGTGGCGGGCTGGTTGAACGGGCAGTCGCGGCGCGAAATGGACCACCCGGTGCGGCAGGCAATCCGCGGGACGCATGGCGCGATTGCCGCCGGGAGCGAGTGGGCGACCGAGGCCGGGATGCGCACCTATTACAAAGGCGGGAACGCGGTGGACGTGGGCGTCGCCACGATGTTCGCCGCTTCGGTGACTGAGCTTTCGCACTTCGGTTTGGGCGGCGAAGCGCCGATTCTGATTCGCACCAAGGACGGCAAGGTGCACGCCATCGCGGGCGTCGGCACGATGCCGAAGCTGGCTTCGGCCGAGTTGTTTCGCACGCGCCGCCTGATGCCGTTCGAAATTCTGGAGATGGATCCGGGCGGGTTGAAGGGCATCATCCCGGTGGCCGGGCTCATGCCGGCGCTGGTTCCGGGCATGATGGACGCGGGGTTGCTCGCGCTGCGCGAATTCGGAACCAAGTCGTTCAGCGAAGTGATCGCTCCGGCGATCGACCTGGCGGACGGATACGCCGTCGACCTGATGCGCGCGCAATCCATGGCCGGGTCGCGGCCGTTTTTCGACGCGTGGCCGACCTCGAAGGCGCACTTCATGCCCAATGGGCACACGCCCGGTGTCGGCGAGATTTTCCGCCAGCCCGATACCGCGCGCACGCTGCGGGCCATGGCGGAAGCAGAGAAAAAAGCGCTCGCCGGTGGAGCGAAACGGGAGGCGGCGATCGACGCCGTCCGCGATTATTTTTATCGCGGCGAGATCGCCCACAAAATCGACGCGTTCAGCAAGGAGAACAAAGGCCTGCTGCGCTACGAAGACATGGCGGCCTTCAAGCTGAGCGTGGAGGATCCGGTGACGACCACCTATCGGGGCTACAACGTTTACAAGCCGGGGTTCTGGAGCCAGGGTCCGGCGATGATTGAGGCGCTGAATATTCTCGAAGGCTACGATATGCACAGCACGCCGCTCAATTCGGCTGAGTATATTCACCGCGCCGATGAGGCGCTGAAGCTGGCCTACGCGGATCGCGATACGTATTATGGCGACCCGAAGTTTTCGAATATTCCGTCCGACGTGCTGCTGTCCAAAAGCTACGCCGCGGAGCGACGCAAATTGATCACGGAAAAAGCTTCGCAGGATTTTCTGCCCGGCGCGATCAATGGAAAAACCGGCCGGCATCCGGCCGAAACGGAGATGGCGCGCTTCAAGATCGACGATGCGCTGATGGCGAAGGATACCACTTGCGTCGATGCGATTGACCGCGACGGGATGGTGTTTTCCGCCACTCCGTCCGGCGCCTGGCTGCCCAGCGTGATCGCGGGCGACACCGGCATTCCGCTGACCGCGCGCGGCCAGCAGTTCGTGCTGGTGGAGGGCAATCCGAATGAACTGGCGGGCGGCAAGCGCCCGCGTGTCACGCTGAGTCCGACCATCGTGACGCAGGCCGACGGCAAGCCTTATCTGGCCATGTCGACGCCGGGCGGCGACAATCAGGATCAGGCTCTCATTCAGATGTTTTTCAATGTCGTCGAGTTTGGATTGAACGCGCAGCAGGCGGTGGAGGCTCCGCGCTTCCAGACGCGCCACCTGGTTTCGAGCTTCGACAATCACGCCTGGAATCGCGGCGATCTGCTGCTGGACGAGCGGATTCCAGCGGCCGTCGTCAACGATCTGGCGGCGCGCGGCCACCACGTCGACACGCGGTCGCGCTACTCCAACGGCGCCGCGCCGGTGATGATCAAGGTGCTGCCGAGCTCCATTATTGAAGCGGGCGCGGATCCGTTTTATAACCGGTCCGCCCATGCCTGGTGAACCTTTCTCTTTTCGATTCGCCGCCTTCCTTCGATAAGGAGGCGCTGGCCAGGCGATTGAGCGCCCTTGCCCGCGAGGGAGTTTTGATCGGCACGAGTTCGTGGAAATACGACGGATGGATCGGCCAGATTTACACGCGCGACCGGTACCTATCGCGCGGCAGGTTTTCGCAAAAACATTTTGAGGCGGAATGTTTGGCGGAATTCGCCGAAACATTTCCCATCGTTTGCGGGGACTTCTCCTTTTATCAATTCCCAACGCCGGAGTTCTGGAAAAAACTGTTCGGGAGCGCTCCGGCGCAGCTCCAGTTCGCGCTGAAAGTGCCGGAGGAGGTCACGGTTGAAGTGTTTCCCAGGCATCCAAGGTACGGAGCGCGCGCGGGGCGAACCAATGAGTCGTATCTGAACGTGGATGCGTTTCGGGCGCTGTTTCTGGAGCCTTTAGAGCCTTATCGCGCGCGCATCGCGTGTTTGATTTTCGAGTTTGGCGCGCGTGGGGCGGCGGTCGACGAATTTGTGGCGCAGATTGTGCCGTTTTTCGAGGCGCTTCCAGCGGGGTTCCGTTATGCGGTAGAGGTTCGGAATCGCGAGTACCTGGTCGATTTGTACTTTGATGCGTTGCGAGAGCATCGGGCGGCGCATGTTTTCAATGCATGGACGAAGATGCCTCCTTTAGAGGAGCAGATCGCGATGCCGGCGTTCACCGCGGATTTCACGGTGGTGCGCGCGTTGCTGCGCGCGGGGCGCGCTTACGAAACGGCGGTGGCGCAGTTCGCGCCGTACAACAAAATTCAGGACGAGAATTCCGAGGGGCGCAAAGCGCTGCGCGACGTGATCCGGCGGATGCGGGAGGAGCGGCGCGCGGCTTACATTTTTGTGAACAACCGGTTCGAGGGAAATTCGCCGGAGACGATTCGCGCGGTGGTCGACGAGTGACACTGCGGCGGAGGAGTCCGCATGCTTACGCATGGCGGTTCCGTGGCTGCGAGGCGGAAGCCGCCTTTACAGGACGGCTGCCGCCAAAATTGGCGGCCCCACTTCGTCAGCCGGCTCGTATTTTAAAGACCACC
>JBEKOZ010000093.1:0-10613 GCA_049521275.1 Bryobacteraceae bacterium
CGATGGACAAAGACGACGCCGGCATTTGGACCTACTCGACGCCCATGCTGGAACCCGACATTTACGGCTACACCTTCAACATCGACGGCGTCGGCATGATGGACCCCAATAATTCGATGATGAAGCCGAATCTGCTGAATAACTCGAGCGCGGTGCACATCCCCGGGCCGGGCCTCCCTTGGGAGATCCGCGACATACCGCACGGCGAGGTTCATCATCACTTCTACAAATCGGCTCTCGTCGGCGACAATCGCGACTATTATGTGTACACGCCCCCCGGCTACACTGCGGGCAATACGAAATATCCGGTGCTCTACCTGCTGCACGGCTATAGCGACGATGCAAGCGGCTGGAGCGCCGTCGGCCTCGCCAATATCATCCTCGACAACCTGATCGCCGAAGGCACATCCAAGCCGATGATTATCGTGATGCCGCTCGGCTACGGCGCGCCGGAGGTATTGAACCGCGTCCGCGTCAACACCGAGAAATTCCGCCTCAATACGACGCGCTTCGCCGACGTGCTCCTCACCGAGATCATTCCGCAGGTGGAAAAAGAGTATCGCGTCGACCGGCGCCGCGAGATGCGAGCCATTGCGGGCTTATCGATGGGCGGCGCCGAATCGCTCTACACGGGCCTGAACAATCTCGACAAGTTCGCCTACATCGGTTCTTTCAGCGCCGGCGGCCTGGGCGAGGATTACGACGCAATTTTCCCCAAGCTGGACCAGTCGGCGAATAAGCAAATAAAGCTGCTCTGGATCGCCTGCGGCACCGAAGACCGCCTCACCGATACCAACCGCAAATTCCGCGACATGCTGTCGGCGAAGTATGTGCGATTCATCCCCATCGAAACGCCAGGCATGCACACCTGGATGGTGTGGCGAAGAAATCTGGCGACGCTGGCCCCGTTGTTGTTTCAGTGATGAGCTGGAGCTACCGGCTCCTTCTTCTTCACCATCGCGCACGGATCTTCACACAGCACGTGCTCGAACTGTATGGTCGAGTGGTTAATCGAAAACCGCTCGCACAATACTGCTTTAAGGTTCCGCAAAATCACTTCGCTTGCCGACGGGGGCACATCCTCGATCAGCACGTGGCAGCTTAGCGCGTGCGCCTGCGATCCCAAGCTCCAGATGTGCACATCGTGGACGTCGATCACTCCATCCACGCTGCGCATCCCGCCCGTTACTTCATCGAGTTCGATCCCCTTTGGCGACCCCTCGAGCAGAACATTCAGCGATTCCTGAATAATCCCCCAACCCGACCACACGATCATGATGCCGATCAGGATCGACAGCACCGGATCGATCTTCTGCCAGCCCGTGTAATGAATCGCCACCGCGCCCAAGATGATCGCCACGCAGCTCATCGCGTCGCCCAGCATGTGAATCCACGCCGCGCGAATGTTCATGTCGTGGCCGTGGCCGCCCAGCCTCCAGACGATGAACAGATTCATCGCGAGGCCCATCGCCGCCACGATGATCATGGTCGATTCCACCACCGGCTGAGGATTCCTCAGCCTCCGGTAGCTTTCGTAAAACAGCAGCAGCGCCAGCACCACTAACGATACGGCGTTGACAAACGCGGCCAGCACGCCCGCGCGATGATAGCCGAAGGTTTTCACCGCGTTCGCCGGACGCGACTGCAAATAAAACCCAAACGCCGCCAGCAGCAGAGCAAACGCATCGGCGAAGTTGTGCCCGGCGTCGGACAGCAGCGCCAGGCTCGACGCGCGGAACCCCGCGACTGCTTCAAACGCCACAAATCCAAGGGTCAAAACCAGCGAGGCGATCAGCGCCCGCCCAGTCCCCGCATGGCTATGCGGCGAGTGCGGATGTGAATGATCGTGGTTATGTCCCATCATCTCTTATGTTAGCGCCTTCAGTCCGCCTACTGGCTACTTCTTCCCCACCGCCGCCTCAATCGCCTCCAGCTCTTTCCCCGCGTCCGCCCATTTCCCCTGCGCCGCGAAATCGCGATACCGCTTCAGATGCGCCCGGACTTCTTCCACCCGGGAGTCGCCGGTAACCGCCGCCGGCGCGGCCGCGGGTTGACTACCCGTCGTCGAGGACACCGCGACCGGAGCCGCCACTCCCTTTTGCGCCGCGTCCAACTGCGCCAGCGCCTGCTCATAGGTATCGGCGTAAACCAGCGTATTCCCCATAACCAGCGCGACCTTTTTCAACTGCGGCATCCGCGCCTCGGACGCCTGGATGTAAATCGGCGCGACATACAAAAAAGTATGGTCGATCGGCAGCGCCAGAATCTGGCTCCGCAGCACCTTCGACCCCTGCTGATTCCACAACGTCAGGTCCTTCGAAATCGTCTGGTCCTGATTAATCAGCGCATCGATCTGCAACGGACCCGCAATCACTTCCTGCTTCGGCAAATCCAGAAACACCAGCTCTCCCAAGTGCGCTCCATCGCACCGCGCCACCATCAGCCCGATCAGATTCTGCTTATTGCGCGGCGTAAAGGGCAGCATCAGCAGAAATTCCGGCTTGGTCTCGCCCGGCAGCGTCATCACCATATAAACCGGAGCCACCGGCTGCGGCGCGGCTCCCTGTTCCGCCGATCCCGTAGCCTCGTCCCATTGATCGGCGCGATTGTAGAACGATTCCGGATCGCGCATGTGATAAGTCCGATACATCTCCGCCTGCGCCCGGAACAGCACCTCGGGTGCCCGCACATGCGCCCGCAGGTCCGCCGGCATCGCCGCGCCCGGCGTAAATAAATCCGGGAATAAACGCTGGTACGCGGCAATCAGGGGATCTTCATCGTCGAAAACGTACAGATGCACATCGCCGTCATAAGCGTCCACCGTCGCCTTGACCGAATTGCGGATGTAGTTGAATCGCGCCCCGCTCTCGAGGCCGATCTGCCGCGAATACGGATGCGACTCGCTGGTGGTATATCCGTCGACAATCCATACCAGCCTTCCCGTTTCCGTGATCACCAGGTACGGGTCCGTATCCCAGGTGATAAACCCGGTCAGCGCGGCCAGCCGCTCGGGAACCTGCCGCCGAATCATCATCCGGCTCTCCGGCGTCAGCGAGTTGGTCAACAGAATATTTCCATCGCCTTCGGCAATCGCCGCCACCAGGCGCATCCCGAACGACGACATCGGGAATCCTCCGCGCCCGTCGTACCGCGTGTTCACCTCGGACGACCCGCCGTCGTTCTTGGTCGAAGGATAGTTGAACTCGCCTTGCGCCGTGCGCACAAAAACCGGCTCCTGCGACGCTTCGCTGAAATAGATCTCCGGCCTGGTCACGTGCAGGCTCGGCGTCAGCACCTCGACCGGCGCGCTCTTCACCAGCAGCACCGGCAGGCCTGTCGATGTAATCCGGCTCGCTTCGGCCAGCACCAGCCCATAGCCATGCGTGAACGTCAAAGCCGAATTGACCCACAAATGCCGTGCGTCGCCCAACTGATTCAGGTCGAGCTCGCGCGGCGCCAGCAAAACCTGCCGCAGATTTCCATCAATCGTATACCGGTCGACATCGGTATCGGCGTAGGTGTATGGACGCAGCGGCTGGCTCTGGCTCAGCGTGTCGTGAAACGCCCGCCAGTCCCACAGGCGCACGTTATCGAGCATCGGGCGATTCTTTGCAAAATCGATACGCCCTTCTTTTTGCGCTGGAAATTCCGTCTCCCGAGCCTTCCGGTCCAGCCCGAATGCCGACCGCGTCGCCTCAATGTGCCGCGCGAGAAACGGCCGTTCGAGCGCCAGTTCATTGGGCTTCACGTAGAGCGAACTCACGATCGGCGGCAAGGCCCAATCGATCACCAGCACCGCCGCGCAGGCGATCGCCAGTTTCTGTCGTCCGGCCAGCACCAGCGCTGCCGCCAGCAGCGCCGTGAACGCCTTCACCGCCTGCATCGGCAGCTCGATATTCTGTTCCACGTAATTCACGCCCGACATCAGGTTGCCGTGATCGGAGAAAAGATAATCGAACCGCCCAATCCAGAATTCCGCCGCCAGCGCCGCCAGGAACAGCACCACCAGCGCTTTGAACATGGTCGATTCCAGGCTGCCCATGCCGCGCAGTTCGCGCAGATCGATTTCGCTTCCCCGCCCAAAGCCCGGAAAATCGCGCCGCAGCTGCCACCCGCGCGCCGTCACATAGTGAACGATGCCGCCCGCCAGCGCGCACGCCGTCACGAAGTTGATCAGCATGGAATAAAACGGCAGCTGGAAAAAATAGAAGGTGAGACTGCGCCCGAACACCGGATCGCGATAACCCGAGGTAGTCGCCTCGCCGCCGAAAAATCTCGCCACCGTCCACCCGTCGATCACCGACAAAGCGATCACCAGCGACAGCACCGCGAGCCCCAGCGTCGCGAGGCGCGTATAGATGCGATGCTCCCCGAGCCGCGTCCCTCCATGCTTCAAACCGCGTGCATGCGCCACCCACAACACCACAAACAGGATGATCCACCCAGCCAGCCCGGGCCCGTATTCGTACGCCGACATCCGGATCCACGTCGGCACTTGCCCCAGTTCGCCCCACCACGCGTAATCCAGGATCAGAGAGCAAATCGAGCGGCTGAAAAACAGAAGGACAACAACCAGGCCAATCAGCAACGCGATCCGTTGCTGTGGCCGAATGCTGCGGCGAGGGAAGTCGATAGCCATTCTTCCCCACTGTACACCCGCCCTAACTACTTGAGCCGGAACTTTTCCTGAACAGGCAGATCGTCCGGTCCCCGAACCTCTTGTCCGACGTCGATGAAGCGCCTGACAATCCCCTGAACCGTGGGCGCATCGATGCCGAAACTGGTCAGGGTTTCACGCAGACTGCTCGCCGGCCGGAACGTCGACCCCCTGCCGCTGAGCACGTCGGAAATAGCCTTCTGGAGCGCGGCCGCCCGAATCTTCGTTACGTCGCGGCCAAGGAGCGCGCCGGTCAGATCCTCCGAGAACCGCTGCACGCTTTCCCGCGACGGACTCTGATCGCGCTTCGCCAGCGCCATCATTTGATCCACCAGTTGATTGCTCAGAACCTTCCGCGGCGCGCTCGAATCCTTCAGCGCGAGCAGAGTCGATTCCATGCTTTGGGCAGCGAGACCGCTCCCCAGCAGCAAAATGCAACCGAGCAGACGTTTCATGCCTGGAACCTCGCGATAGCCCCGTCCCGTCAGGGCGGGGACTTACAGTAAGTGGAACGTAACTTCGATGGTCGCGTAGACGGAAACCGGTTTGCCGTCCTTCATCCCCGGTTTAAAAAGCCACTTCTCCACTGCTTCCATGGCCTTCTGATCGAGCCCCAGCCCCAGCTGTTTCTCCACCTTGATGTCGCGCGCATGGCCAGTCTCGTCGATCACCACCGTCAACTTCACCGTGCCCTGCCACTTCGCCTTGCGGGCCTCTTCCGAATATTCCGGTTCGACTTTCTTGATGATCGACGGCTGCGAAACTCCGCCGCCGATACGATACACGCCGCCGCCAAATCCGCCGCCCGATCCAGGACCCGTTCCCGGCCCTTTCCCCGATCCTACGCCGCCGCCCGATCCCGAGCCGATCCCGCCGCCAAAACCCGTGCCATTCGAAGGCGTGCCCATGTGGCTCAGCGGATCGCCGTACACCGGCGATACGATGTTCGGCGGCTGTGTGTCGGCGATAATCGTCGGCGTCATCGGCAGCTTCGCGTCCACCGGGTCCACCCGCGGAGGCGTGAACTGCTTGTGGGAAATCTGCGGCAGCTTGCCCTTGCTCGCATCGAGCGGAGAACGAGCGCCCCCGCCGCCGCCGCCCTGCTGCGTCAGCTTCTTCGGCGGCTCGTAAGGGGTGACGGGCGCATAGATCATGATGTGTTCCTGGATCATCTTCTGCACCGGCTTCAGGGTGCTCACGAACACCAGCAACGCCACCACGCTACAGTGAATCAGCAGTGAAAAAAGGCCCGACTTCGTCTCGTTTCCATCGTAAATACCGCCCAGCGACTTCAACTCGACCGGCTTTGAAGTCAACTCGAGAGGCGGCAATTTAGGCGGGTTGATCGCATCCTTGATATCGCGGATGAAAGTGACAATCCACTTCTCCTCGAGTTCAGGCGCAAGCAGCCGGTCTAAATGGTGGTCGGGATTTTCGAAGGACGCCCTTTCGACTTCCTTCAGTTCCTGCTCCGGCACTTCCGTACCCCCAGGTCGTGACACTGGCACGAATTATTGACGCTCGCCATCAGGTGGAAGTTTCAAATTACGGGATCTTTTTGCCCCACCCAATTCATCTTGAGTCTATCACATACACGCCCACTATGGACTTTGGAATCCAAGAAAAGCCGCTGTTTCCACCCATAACTGGTCGAGCACGTCCGTCAGCGCGTGTCCCGATTCCACCACCCGCAGCGTCACATTATCATGACGCTTCGCAAACCCTTTCGATAGCTCCACCGGAACCACGTCATCGAGCCTCCCGTGCAGCACCAGTGCCGGCTGTTCGAAGGCCGGCTCATCCTCGTATCGCGCCGCGTCCTCCACCATCTGGAACCCCAACCCGCGCTCTCGGTTGAACCCGTAATGGAAAAAAGGAATGGTCCCCAGCGCCCTCCAGCGTTCCAATTCCTCCGCCGTATAGCGCGTCCTCCAGCGCGTGGGAAACTGAAAGGCCGGCGCCAGCAGCACCAGTTTCTCGACCACCCGGTTCCGGGCCGCATAAAGAGCCGCCAGGTACCCTCCCAGGCTCGACCCCATCAGCACCACCGGCTGACCTGCGACTGCTCTTTCCACCACCCGCAGCTGCCCGCTGATGGTCAACCCCTCAAAATTCCCCTCCTCGAGCTCCGGCGCGCAAAACGGCACGCCCAACTCCCCGAACCGCCCGGCAAAAAATCGCGCCTTCCCCGATTGTGGGCTGGAAGCGAACCCATGCAGGTAGACAATCCTCATTTCCCCGTGTCGAACGTAATATCGCTCGACGCCCCGAACTTCTTAAACTCCGCGTAGCTAAAATCGTTCTCCGCCGCGATTTTTCCCCCGCGCGTCTCCCGATGCTCCGTCTTCACCGGCAGCAGCGCGCCATATCGGCTCATCACGTAGTCGATCGCGGCCTCTTCCCTCACCTGTTCCGCATCGAATCCCTGGCGAGCCATAATGGTGATCCGCACGGGAACAAAATCATCGCCCCGCACCCACACTTCACCCTCAATCCGCAGATGCTTCACCTGGTCGTTTTTTTTCTCTTCGATCAGCGTCACCGTCTCCGGCCCGTCCAGCTGCCGATACCCGAACACCAGAACACTGACCCCGTTCAGATAGTTCGTACCCTTGGCGGTGAACTCGTACTGTTCCAGATTGCGCCGCGTAAACAGCAGCAGAGCCTGCCCGTAATCCGTCACCGCTCCCAGCAGCCCGTATTTTTCGAACTGTTTCAACAGCGCCTTCTTGCGGCCATCGTCGTTGGCCGAAATCGCTTTGGCCAGCGCGTCCTGCGCCTTCTTCTGATCCTCGATCTTCTTGCCGTCGACCGAAATCACCTGCCGGATCTCATGCAGGTCCGGGCCCGATAACGCCGTGAACCCGTACTCGGAAACGATGGTCCGGTCCTGATATTCCGGCTTCGGCGGCGTGCCGTTCC
Organism: Bryobacteraceae bacterium; assembly: GCA_049521275.1. Classification (GTDB taxonomy): domain Bacteria; phylum Acidobacteriota; class Terriglobia; order Bryobacterales; family Bryobacteraceae; genus Palsa-187. The sequence goes on from JBEKOZ010000093.1 coordinate 7,580, forward strand.
CGATTCTCGGATGAAATCGCCCAGCCGGCTTCATGGACCTCTGATGCAGCGTTTCCTGTCCCAGCACCTCCGGCGCCAGTCTCTGAAACGCCTCGGCCTCTTCCGATACCCGCGCCGTCATCTTCTGCGTCAGCTCGTCGGCGCGCAGCACAGGAACCAGCAGCAGAACAAACCACAACCGCATACTTCGAGTCTAGCCCTTCTTACGGCGTAACCTTCCGCGCTCCCAGCCGTTCCAGCCATTCCTTCTTTTTGTCCTTCAACAAATCCCTCCACGCCATCGGAGAAAGATCGTCCTCCAGTTTCTCGAGCACCTCGTAGCGGAACGCGTCTTCCCCATGCGCATCCCACTCCGCCTGCAACTCTTTGTTCAGGTGCATCCCGTGGCGCAGCGAAAAAAGCAAGCTGTTCCGAGCCGCGGCCAGATCCGGAGTCGCATCCACCCAAGCGCGCCCTTCGTCATTAAACCGCACCACAAAAGTCCCCCGAGGCGTTTTCCGGTTCTTATACTCCGCAATCGCTGCTTTTCGATCCATGAGTCAATCTTAACTTCAGTTGACGTTGATCGTTCCCAGCACCTGCCGCAGAACCTCGGCGAAATTCGCTCCGCTTTCCGACCATAGCGTCCGCCGCTCGGGCTTCATCACGCTGTCGATTTCTTCAACCAGATGAAGCAGGCTGCGAATGTTCGACTGCCCGATTCGCAACCCTCCCTCCACGCCGGCCTTGGGAAGAAACCGCGCGTCGAGCCCGAACTCGATGCGCAGCTGATCGCCTAATTCGTTGTCAAACGACGGACCGAAGCAGAACAGGGTCACCGAAACCGGAGCGAGCTTCCATTCGGTGCCGTTGTGGTCCCACAGATCCCAAGCCGCGTCGACCTCGGTAGTGCAATCGTCGAGCATGAACTCGCGCGCCGATTCGAGCAGGTCCTTGGGGTCGGCGCCGGGGACGAACTCGCGCTCAAACAACGGCGGCTCCGTATGTTCGAGCGCGTAAACGCGTACGACAGGACCTCGCTTGGCGAGCTTCGAGTAAGGGAACAGCGCGAGCATCCGCCCGAAGTGGCGGAGCATGTTCGATGCGTTAAATCCAGCGATCCAGCAGGAGAGATAGAGCCGGTCGGACATCTTTATCTGGCAATTGTAGCTGGAATTTCAGATCCAGCATGTGTAGCGCAATGGCGTAGAGAAGTTAACGGCTGTCCGCGTGCTTCCTAGGCTGCGGAAAAAACCGCAGCTGCCTTCTTCCGAGCCGTGACCGCAGGGAGCGGTTTCCCGACACTGTGCCGCCCGAATTACGCGCGTCGTGAAAAGACACGCAGCCGGTGCCTTCGGCCACGAACCCTCCCCGGGCGGGTCAACGCACTCAACGTCTAACAAAATGGCCCTGATCTTGCTCCTTCCGTTCACCTATGCCTTACCGATCATTCCTGCTTATGTGCTGTTTTGCCCTGACGGTCCTCGGCCAGTGGGGCCGAAGCACCTTCAGCATAGGAGCCGGAGGAGGATTTCCAACCGGGGGCGAGCTGACCTCAACCTCCCAGGTACCCGACAGCGCGGCATTTTCCGCGGCCTACGAATTTCGTCTTTTTAAATACTTCGCGCCGGAGGTCGGCGTTGTGAATCTGATCCCGAATGTTCCGGAAAACAACGATGGATATCCCCTGCCGCCTTCGCGCGCGCGGGTGACTTTGCTTTCCTTTGGCGCGCACGGCATTCTTCCGCTTCGACAAGGCCGCATTGAGTTGCTTGCCGGCGCCGGCGGAGCTCATGTCTGGGCCACCGATAATTATGACTTCTTTTATTACAATGCGCCGCGGACCATCTGGCAGCTCAATGGCGGCGCCCGCATCGCGCTCGACAAGAGGCGTCATTTCTGGATCGGCCCCACGGTCCGCTTTTCGCGCGACGGCGGCCGTCCGACCCAGGAGTGGGTTTCTTTGACTGGAGACTTCGGCTTTCGCTTCTAGCGAGCCTGCGATGATGGAAGCATGATCACGGACCTGGTGCAGATTCGACGCCTGGGAGAACACAAGCGCGCTGAGAATCTCCAGTTCCGGAAATATTTGAAAACCCACGACTGGGTGGAGCGCCAGTTCCGGCATACCGCGGAACAAGTCCAGGACGCCATCGATTGCCGCGCCTGCGGGGAGTGCTGCCGCGTCACCGAAGTGCAGTTGGCCGAACGCGACGTCGAACATCTGGCCAAATTTCTCCGCATTAAAGAGGCCAAGTTCCTCGAACAATACACCATGACAGGAGAGGACGGCGAGCTCATCCTGAAGCGCACCAAAGAGGCCGGGTGCGTATTCCTATCCGGGAATGACTGCACCGTTTACGAGGCCCGCCCAGGGAATTGCGAACGCTTTCCACACCTTCTGCGCGGCAGCGGTTCGATGGTCAGCCGGATGTGGGAAATGGTGAATCGGGCAACGTATTGCCCGATTGTTTACAACTGGATGGAAGCAGTAAAGGAATTGACCAAGTTCAAAAAGCCCGGAACCTGGTAGCCAACTTCAGGCGGCGCCGTCCGTTAATTCTTAGCAGCGCGATGTTGCCCGCCAGGGCGTGGCCCGCCGCCGCCCATCAGCATCTCCATGTGATCGCCGACCTGCGTCTTCTGGTCGTCGGTGAGCGACGCGTAAATCTTCGACGCAGCCGTGGCCTGGCTGGCCAGGATCTGTTGATGGATCGTCGACATGCTGGTGGTGATCTTCGCGATCTGATCGGTGGCGCCCGTCTTGATCGCGGCGTGCAGCTGCGTAGTCAGCGTATGCATCTGTTCGTTCAGGCCCGACGTCGCAACGCGATGCTCCTGGAGCGCGGTGTGCGCGATGCCCTGCTGCGTAGCGGTGAGATTGAGCGTCTTCGTGAGATGAGTTTCGGTGTCCGGTCCGCCGGGCCCGCCGAATCCGCCGCGACCCTGTGCGACAACAAGTCCGGTAGCGGCAATCGTGAGTAAGAGTAGGTTCGTTTTCATGGGTAGGGGCTTAGCTCCTTCATGCATTAAGACGCGCCGCCGCTTCCGGCGG
>JBEKOZ010000094.1:0-10564 GCA_049521275.1 Bryobacteraceae bacterium
ATTAGGATATGACCCAGAAACAAAGATGTATACCTACAACGCATTCGACAGTTGGGGCGAACTAATCACAGCCAAAGGAAATGTCAGCGGCGACACTTGGACTTGGATATCCGAGACGATGATGCAAGGTAAGCCGATGAAGACGCGCTTGACCGAGAAGGAAGTCTCCGAAACGCAATACACATTCAAATATGAATCGTCTAGAGATGGGGGCAACACCTGGACATCCGATCTGGAATCGACGTTTACGAAGGTGGTGGCGGCGCCGGCTGCGAAGTAAGAATTGGTCAACATGATTTTAGGGCGCGGCCGTGTTGCTGATCTCAAGACGCCTTAAAGCATTACCAAGCGGCGTTGTTTGCACCTCAGCAAAAGTTGACGAATGAACGATCGGCTTTGGAAACCAACAGACCAGTGCCTTATCCCGTAAATCGGACAAGGTATTCACAGGTCCGGTAACGACGTTAATCAGGAGCTGAGATTGTTCTCATGCGTCTTGGGATTTTCGCGCCATTCCGATGGTTCCACCAGGATCTATTCCGAGATGACGCGGTCGGACCATTCGACCAAAGAAACGAAAATGGCAGGGTTGCCGAACTTTGCGTTCCAAATTGCAAGATCGTTTTCCGAGACCCCACGGGCCCGGGAACAAGCTCCTCAAGCAAACACCGGAATGTGTTTGGCGACCACCTTGTCGCGCAACTCGCTGAGTGGCGGCCAACCAATGGGAATGACGGCGTCCGAGGTAGCCTTGCGCATAAGATAGGTCGCGTCGGCCGTCAGAAATATCTGAACTTCGTGGCCAGCCTCCGCCAATGCCAATCCATGCGCGAACACGAAGGACGCTCTGGTTGTGTCGTCGGTCCCCCACGAACTTCTCATCAAGATCCTCAAAGTCTTTTTTGATTCCTGCGCTTTCGTTCCTAGTGCTAGAAAAGGGAGACCCAGCAATTGCGACAAGAACTTGCGTCTGGCCATACTTTTCTCCTGAGTTGGGGTGCGCCCTGGCGGAAGTTATGCGCGACGATACTCCGCGCTTCTAGCAGTGTCAAAGTTCAAATTGCGCGTATTATCGCCGGCCGGAACGCGTCATCTGGGGACGCCTTGGATGAGGCACATGTCCGGTAACGGCGTTAATCGGGACTGGTCGGTCCCGGTGACCATATCGTGTTTCGCAACAGTGCTATTAATTTCAACGAAGTTGGATCGTCACCGAAAATACAACCCTCGCCATCCGAGGTAAGCGCGTGGTCAATCTGGAACTCCGGTAACCAGGTGTCGCGAAACGCCTCAAGGGAAACCCTTCCACGCTTCATGCGGTTTCGCGCGCGAGGAAAGCGTCCATGCGCGCGTTGGCCTGTTCGGCAATTGTCATGGGGAAAAGATTGAACCCGTGGGCTCCGCCTGAGTGGACCGCCAGTTCGGCGCGGTTGCCCGCGGCACTATAGCGCGCAAACATGAAGAGTGAATCGTCCAACAGAGCGTCGCACGTCCCAACCGTAAAAAGCGCTGGAGGAAGTCCCCGCAGGTCGGCGTAGAGCGGCGAGATGTCTGGATCTCGCAGGTCCGGCTTTCTGGGGAGATACGCATCTGCGAACTTCTCCAAGTCGACCGTGCGCAGCACCAATCGTTCATTCCCGAACTGCTTCTGGCTGGGCGTCATGGAAAAGTCGTACCAACCGTAGACCAAGTTCGCGGCGCGAAAGCCGGTGAAGCTGTGGCGATCGCGCATGCGCAACAGCGTGACCGCGGCGAGGGTTGCGCCGGCGGATTCGCCGCCGATGGCCATCGCGTCGGAACCGAATACGGCTTGGGCGTTTTTCACGAGCCATAAAGCAGCCGACTCGCAGTCGTCCGGCGGCGCCGGGTAAGGGTTCTCTGGCGCAAGGCGGTATTCGACGCTCACGCAGGCCAGACCCGCTTTTTCATTCACGCGCTCGAGCATCGGGTCGTGCAAGTCAGCCGCACCGAGCACCATGCCCCCGCCATGGATGTGCAAATAAACTCCCCGTGGAGTGTCGGGGGCGACGATTCGCAATGGAATCCTGCGCCCCTCTTTTCCTTCGATCGTGATGGTGCGCGCCTTGGCTGACTTAGGAGCGAGAGGAAACGGGCCGTCGCCGCTTGCGCGGGAGTCACGGACGGTCTGGGCACCCACCTCCCACCAGTTGGGCAACGGGGTAAACAGTTTTACGATCTCTCGATTAAAGCGGGATGTTTCCTCGGCAATCGCCTCCGCACGAAATAACGCCGGGTCGAGCGGGTTCACCGCATCCGGAATTACTTGACTCATTGCGATCCTCCCTGGTGGTCCGCTGGATGCCCATGACTCGAAGAGTAACGGCTGTTTGGCCGGAACGGAAGCCCGAGCTGATTCTGGACGGAATGCTAGCCGAATTCGGTAAGCATTTTGCGGACGGCCAGGAAGGTCGCCAGCGAGCCAACAACCGCGCCATACAGCGTCTTGAACAGCAGAACATTGGCGAAGCTGACGCCGTTGGGGAAAATCCGTGGCATCAGCAACGCATTACAGGGCACGAGAACACAGGTAAAAATAAGGCCGGCTACGATGGCCCGGACATAAAGATTACTTTCGCGGCTTGGACGCTTATCTCCAGAGACGGGGAGAGTTCCCGCCCGCCAGCGACTGCGGGCGATGAGCGAAGGAATCAGCACACTCAAGGTGGAGACTATAAATGTCTCGCCAATAGAATCTCGGAGCAGACTTGCCGGGCCGGTCGCAGGAATGCGGTTGTGCGCGTGAAAGATTGCGTAGGCCGCCGCAAAGTTAAGCAAGCCGTTGACTAAGCCGCTCGAGACCGTTTCAATCGCGAGATATTGCCCGGGTTTCACATTCACAGGCGCCCACCTTGGAAGGCCTGGGCAGTTCATTCCGGCCCTGGCTCGGCACTCGACCATGCAACCCACCGCGATTAGAGATTTATTTTCTCGGTTCGTCCCGCTCAGAACGCAAGCTCCACTCCGAAACTGATCTGGCGGGGAGGCGCGGCCGTTTTGAACGCCAGTGGATCGGTCAATTGAGAGGGTCCGCTTGGTCGAAAGCCTCTGAAATTGTACGGTCCATTCAGGAGATCTACGTTGCCTTCCGGTGTCGCCACGATCGCGGAGGTGGTGACGCCCGCGGCGTTGGTGACGGCCGTGTTTGGAAAGATGTTTTGCACGCTGGTGAAATTCGTGTGGTTGAGAATATTCGTGGACTGGGCAATCAAGCGCAGCCGCAACGGCGAGTCGGCCTTGAGCGGAATATCCCGCGAGATTCTCATGTCCCAGCTGGCATAGCCGGGCCCGATGCCGGTGTTGCGCCCTTCATTAAATGGACGAGCTTCGCTGGTATGCGCAGTGATTCCATTCGATTCAATTCCGGGAACCAAGAGCGTGAACGGAACGCCGCTGCGTACCGAAACGATCGGAGCCACGACCCAGTTCGAATAAAACAGTGAAGCCAGACTGCCACCAGCATGATAGATCGGGCTGGAGTACACAGCGTTAGCCACAAAGCTGTTCTTGATGTTGAAGTCCGACACCGATCTGTCCAAATTCAGCAAATCTGGTCGGAAGGGAGTACTCTGCGAACTGAAGTCACTGGTGTTATCGATGGCCTTACTGAGAGTGTAGTTCGCCTGGAATTGCAAGCCATGCCCGTAGCGCTTCGTCAAAGAAACTGTCATGCCGTTGTAGTTCGAGCTTCCGGCCGACGTGGTCTCATCGTTCTCAATAATCTGACTGTTCGGGGTACCGAAGGTCGAGCCTGGCTTGGGAACATAGAAGGGCCCGACAAAGGGATCAATGGGAATTGCGGTGTCGCGCACAAAGTTGCCTTCTTGAATCTGCTGAATGTGAACGCCGCCGTAGAACAGATATCCGACTTCGAGGGAGAGATTATGCGCAAGTTCCTGCGCGACGCTGGCGCTGGCTTGGATCGCATAGGGTGACTTGAAGTCCGGCGATACCGAAAAGAAAGCGCCATTCGTCTGATTCGGCCCAGGCGGCACGACATTAATTCCCACCGCGGACAGCTGCGCCAAACTCAGCGCGGGGTTGGGGTTTGCGGTGGTGGCGATGCTGCGCTCGGTCAATCCGGCGCCAAACAATTCAGGAATCGAATTGGGGGCAGTCACCACTGAGGCAAAGATGTGATTTCCTGCCCCACCCAGAACGGTCGAGGTGAAAGGAACGATGAAGGGCAATGGCGCGACGAACAACCCGCCTCCAGCGCGCACGACGGTCTTTCCGTGTCCAAAAGCGTCCCAAGCAAGGCCTAGCCGCGGCGAACCGAAATAGGTGGTCGGATAATTATTTGGTTCATGATAGATGTCCAGCCGCGCACCGTAGTCGAGCGTAAGGTTGTGAGTTATCTTCCAGGAATCCTGACCATAGAAACCAATCGGGTTCGATGTCGAGTGGTAGTGGCCATTTCCGGAGCCCTGCAGCAATACCAGGGGCAAGCCAGCAACATAAAGTTGAGAGCCGCTCAGGTTAGTAGTGGGCGGACCGGTTAGAGGGTAGCCGTTGGCCAAATTGAAGCCGGCGAGCGCGGCCTGGGCGGCGGCCGATTGCAGAGCGATGAACGGAACAGCCCCATCCAAGTATTGATATTCGCCGCCAAACAAGAAGGCTTGGAAGATGTTGTACTGCACGGGCCGGTAAGAAAACCCGAACTTGAGATTGTGACGGCCCTTGGCGATGGAGAGATCGTCGTCGAACTGATATTGGTTTTGACTTTGGTTATAAGGAAAGTCAAAAGGAGTTCCGACGATCCCGAGGCTGCCTAAGTCGAATTCCGCCCCGCCGTGAGGAGTGGTGTTATTGGATGAACTAAAAGGAACAAGCTGCACCCGAACGGTATTCAGGACATTGGGATTGAAACTGTGGTTCCAACTACCCGTGATGGTGTAGTCCCGATTCGTCTGCAGAATCGACGTGTAGCGCGGCACGCCGCCTTCGCCGGTGACCTTGTTGCTCTCGGCCGAGAGGGAAAAGCGGAGCGAAAAGTTATTTTCAGCGCTCTGCTGGTAGTCGAGCCGGGTGACCCAGTTGTTGTAACGGCCGTTCTGATTCGGCGGAGCTTGGACCGCTACTCCGTTGGCGTTTCCGTCGAATGTGCCGCTGTTGGGCGCAACCAGCGCGAGAAAGAGAGGATCGTTCACCGGCGTGAACACAGGTGACGCCAAGGCTCCCGCTCCCAAGGCTGCTAAGCCGGGATTGCCGCTATTCACTAATTGGGTGAAGTAGCACAACTGCGTCACCGGCGCAGGGCAGGCGCCTCCATTGAAGCCGTTCGACTGGGCGGCCAAGCCCTGAGCTGCTGCGGTGTCAACCAGGTTGACGACCACACTGCTGTCCAGCTTCTGCCGCTCGTACGAAGTGAAGAAGAAAAGTTTGTTGCTCTTGATCGGACCGCCGAACGACCCGCCGAAGATTTCGCTCTGCTCATAGGGCTTGGTACCGGCCGTCGGGCCGAAGCTGTTAAAGAAGTTGGTAGCGTCGGTATTCTCGTCATGAAAATAATCGAAGAGGCTTCCGTGAAACTGGTTTGCGCCGCTCTTGGTGACTACGTTGATCGCCGAGCCCGTCGTGTATCCGAACTCCGGCCCGAAGGAGTTGCGGTTGACCTGGAACTCCTGCACCGAATCTTGCGGCACGTGGGGCACCCGCGGCGCTCCTGAACCGGCATCGTTCTGGCCGCCATCTATGGTGAATAGATTGGTTCGTCCGTTGCCGCCACCGAAAGAAAATCCGGAGGTCTGATACCCGGTACCGACCGCTGGATCCTGCACCGACGGGGCGTTCGAGTCCACTACGCCCGGTAAGGTATAGATCTGCGCGGCGAAATTTCGGGAGATGTTTGGAAGATTGACTTGCTGGCGCTCGTCGATCGTATTCGCCTGCTGAGTCTGTGCGACATCGATCAACGGCGTCGAGTCACCCTTCACTTCCACGGTCGCGCTCGAGCCGCCAATCTTCAAATGGGCGTCATAGACCACGAACTGGCCGACCGTCACCACAATCTGATCCGCCACCAGCCGATCGAACCCTTGCGCCTCGACTGCAACGCTGTACGTTCCCGGGTTCAGTGAAGGAACCTGGTACGTTCCATCAGGCGAGGTTACGATCGCCACGGCCACACCCGTCGCCAAATTTTCAATCGTCACCTTAGCATTCGGAACAATGGCGCCGGCTGGATCGAGCACGGTGCCGCGCAGTGTTCCGGTCGCCGAACCCGCTTGTCCCCAGGCCACCGGAGCGGCGGCGAGCACCGCGGCGAAAATAAATAACAGCAGGCGATGGAAAATCCCGTGAGTGACCGCGACGGATATTTTCTTGCCGTCCCTGTTCAAAGTCATAGTCGATCTCCTGCGGCGAAAACTGGGGCTCTCCGCCTGCTTGATGCGTGGACTTCAAATCCCAAACTGCCGGGTCACTCTCGCCCTTTGCAGAAGTTACGCTGCAGGGCTTCCCATGATTGCTTTGGTTTCAAGAAACTCGTCGATGCCTGCAGCACCCCATTCGCGCCCGACCCCCGATTGTTTGTAGCCGCCAAATGGCGCGCCAGGATCAACGCTCGCGCCATTCAGGTGCACCATTCCGGTGCGCAAACGGGTTGCGACCTTTCGCGCGCGTTCGACCGTACCGCCATACACGAAACCGGAAAGGCCATAGGCAGTGTCGTTAGCGATGGCGATCGCCTGTTCCTCGGTGTCGTAAGGAATCATGGTCAGCACCGGGCCGAAGATCTCCTCTTGCGAGATGGTCATCGAGTTGTTCGCGCCGCTGAAGACTGTGGGTTTAGCGAAATAGCCGCGCTTAAGCCCCTCGGGCCGGCCGAGACCTCCGATCACAACCCTCGCCCCTTCTTCGATTCCTTTGGCGATCAGTTTCTGGACTCGCTCGTATTGCCGTGCGTTGGAGACGGGACCGGTGGTGGTCGTCGGCGACTGCGGATCGCCCACGACCAATTGCTGCACAGTTGCCGCGGCGATCTGCTCAGCTTCGGCCAGCTTGGCCGCCGGCACCAGCATGCGTGAGGGAGCGTTGCAGCTCTCTCCGGTGTTGCGCATCATTCCGAGCACGCCGTCAGTGACGGCCTGCGCCAGCGGAGCATCGTCGAGAATGATGTTGGCCGACTTGCCACCGAGCTCGAGCGACACAACTTTGATGGTTTCGGCGGCGTACTTGGCGACTGACACACCCGAGCGCGTAGAGCCAGTCAAAGACACCATGTCCACGAGCGGATGCGAAGAGAGCAGTGGGCCGAGCTTGGCGCCGTCGCCGTGAATCATATTGAAGACGCCCGCCGGCACGCCGGCAGCCGCCAGAATTTCCGCAAAGATCTGGGCCGAAAATGGCGCCAGCTCGCTAGGCTTGAGCACAATGGTGCAACCCGCCAGCAATGCGGGAGCAACCTTGCAAACGATCTGGTTCATAGGCCAATTCCAAGGCGTAATCAGCGCACACACTCCCACCGGTTCCTTAACTACCAGCGTGGTGCCTTGTTGTTTCTGAAATGGAAAATCCTTGGCGAGCGCGAGTGCGGTCTGCAGGTGCCACAGTCCGAGCGGAGCTTGCATCGGACGCGAAATCGTGTGCAACGGCGCGCCCATCTCTTCACTGATCGCGACCGCGAGATCATCGATGCGCTGGGCATAGATCCCCGCGATGGCACCGACCAGATTCATGCGTTCCTCAAGTGTGATGCGCGAATAAGTGCCAAACGCGCGATGCGCAGCGTTAACCGCACGAACTACGTCGCCTTCGTCGCCTAACCGAATTGTGCCGGCCACTTCTTCGGTAGCGGGATTGATGACCTCGTGTAGCTGGCCACCATCGACCGGATCAACCCATTGGCCATCGATATAAAATTGGTCGTACTTGCGCATAGTTGTCTCCCTCGTACTTTGCGACTGCGGCCAGCTCACGATCGTTCGGTGAAGCGGCGGATGCTTCCGTAAAAAAAATCTTCAATTTCCTCAGCGCGCCAGCGAACTAAGCAACTTGATGTTGCAAATCGCTGGCATGTTCGATAATCTAGGCCGCATTAGGTTTTCTAGTCTGCACTAGATAGAAAGATTTAATAGCATCCATAGAAATCGCAGTCAACAGTTAGTTTTTTGGGTTCTCGATAAAGGTATGGCAAAATGCCGCTTGCGCAACTCCTGACCCCAACATTTGACCTACCGAGCCCCGTGGCGACCACATCCAAGAAGGATCAGAAGCGGCTATCGAACAGTCGAAAATCGGATAAGCGGCGCCGCGAAATTATCCGAGTGGCGATTGAAACCATCAACGCCAAGAGTTATGCGCAGGCCACCATGGTCGATATCGCGGCTGCGCTGGATCTGCGGGACGCCACGCTTTATCACTACTTTCACGACAAACGAACGCTAGCCTATGCCTGCCACCGCGCTTCGCTTGGCCGGGCACAGAAGCTGCTCGAAACATCCGAGCAGACCGCAGGTACCGGCGCCGAAAAGCTACGGCACTTCATCCGCAGCATGCTGGTCGAATCCAAGGAGAATGGTCCGCTGCTTTATGTCGGCGACTACTCTTACCTCGACGCCGTTCAACGCAAGGCCATCAGAGAGTGGATAGACCGGCTTAAAAAAATCTTGATGAAGTTTCTGAACGACGGGATGTCGGACGGTTCGATCGTACAGTGCGAGCCGGAACTCGTTGTTCAGCTTCTCTTCGGCATGCTGATCTGGCTAGGAAAGTGGGTTCCGTCAATCACAGGTTTGACTGTCGACCGCTTGATGAATGCGATCACGACATTCAGCTTTAAGGGCCTCGACAGGTAACGCTTTCCGCAGATCGTTAATTTATTTCCAAAGCGGCGAAGCCCCCGACAGCCGAGCGGACGCTATGTGTGATGCGGCCCGATAACCCGACGGGTGGGTCATGGAGAAATCGATGAACGACGTAAGTGGCGGCGAGCTGCTCGCGCGGGCGGTGGCCAACGAAGGCGTGAAATTCGTCTTCGGATTGCCGTGTCCCGAAATCGATCCATTCCTCGCGGCGTTAGAACCCAATCACATCCGCTTTGTGCCGATTCGCCACGAATCCGCAGGCGTGCATATGGCTGAAGGAATGTACAAGACCACGGGGCAGGTTTCGGTGGTTCTGGGTAACCCGGGTCCGGGGTCAGCCAACCTCCTCCCTGGCCTGGTGACGGCGCGCCACGAAGGAGTTCCGGTGCTCGCAATCACTTCACAACACCGGACGGGGATTGTGTACCCATCCACCCCAGCGACCTTTCAAGGCCAAGACCAGCTTGATTTGTTCAAACCCGCCGTGAAGTGGGGTGCGCCGGTGTTTGAGTGGGCGCGTATTCCTGAAATCGTGCGGACCAGCTTCCGTGAAATCTGGAACGGTCGTCCAGGCCCGGTTCAACTCGAAATCCCTTTGACTACGATGTATGCCATGGGAGACCCCGCGTCCGCGCCGATCTACTCGTGCGAGGCCGGGCGCGCGGGCCAGCCACAGCCTTCAGAAATCCAACTGGACCAGGCGGTTGCGCTGCTGGCGGATGCGAAAGCGCCAGTTATTTTCGCGGGTTGCGGTGTTGACCGTTCGCACGCGAATGCCGCGCTGATACAAACGGCGGAAATCCTTGGATGTCCGGTGATTCCTTCACTTGCCGCGCGCGCCGTCATTCCTCACAATCATCCGCTTTGCTTCTTGTCTCAGAGTCCGGCTGCCGATGAACTGCGACGCAATGCGGACGTTCTGTTGGTCGTCGGCTCGCGTCTTGGAAATCTTGATGTCCCTTTCGATAAGTATTGGGGCGACGCGTCGCGCTGCAAACTCATTCAAGTCGACATCGACCCGCGTCACATCGGAGTCTCCCGGCCGGTCACCCTCGGCATCGTAGCCGACGCGCGTTTGACCCTCGAAGGACTGGCGACGAAGCTCAATAAGCGGAAGATTGCAAGCGAAGGACGTACAGACCTCGTCAAGCAGCGCAAGGCGCACGCGGATTGGGAGAAATCCCTGCGCGAGCCGATCGCTGCATGGGCCGACCCGGGCATCCATCCGGCGCAGGCGATTGGCATTGTGGGTAAGATTTTCGGTCCCGAAGCGGTTTACTGCGTGGATGGCGGCATGACTTCGCTGTGGGCCGCGGTGGCCTTGCCCTCAACTCGACCGTCCTCATTCCACGGAATTCTGGAACTTGGCATGCTTGGTGTCGGGATTCCTGCTGCAATCGGCGCGAAGCTGGGCGATCCGTCTCGCGATGTGGTCTGCGTCACCGGTGACGGCGCTGCCGGCTTCAACATTATGGAATTGCAGGTGGCGGCGCGCGAAGGAATAAAGGTCACATTTGTAGTGATGGCTGACGGCCAATGGACGATGGAGATTCCCAACGAAATGACGCGCTGGGGGAAGACCTTCGGTACCAACATGGGCGAAATTCGCTGGGACAAAGTAGCCGAAGGGCTCGGCGCCCACGGCGAATTCGTGGACTCGATCGCCGACCTGGAAGCGGCAGTCTCTCGCGCCAAGGCTCACAACGGCCCAGCTCTTGTTTGTGTGCGCACCAGCGTGG
>JBEKOZ010000095.1:0-10552 GCA_049521275.1 Bryobacteraceae bacterium
TTGATCAAGGTTTGATCCTGCATTCACGTCGCACTACGCGGGCGTACACAAAACAAGGCCACTATGGCAACGCCCTCCGTCAGCCCGGCTTCCACCAACAATTCTTTGGTGCGGGCGCTCGGAGTCAGCGACTTGATCTGGCTCTACCTTGTCGCGGTGGTCAAGCTGACCGTCGTGCCTGTGGTTGCCGTGGCAGGCTTCAAGGTGATGTGGTTGTGGTGCGTCGCCATCCTGCTCTTTTTCGTGCCACAAGGAATCGGCGTCATCGAGCTCGCGGAACATATGCCCGGCGAGGGTGGTCTCTACCTCTGGACGAAGGAGAGCTATGGCGATTTCCACGGCTTTCTGTGCGGCTGGTGCTATTGGATGACCAACATGTTTTTCGTGCCGTCGCTATTGTTTTACGTGACCGGCGTTACGACTTATATTGTTGCCGGAAGGCTCAACGATAGTCGCGTCTTCTTTTTCTTTCTCACGGTCTCGCTTCTATGGATCACGGTCTTGGCGAACGTTCGCGGACTGGGCGTGGGAAAGTGGGTGAACAATATCGGCGGCATCGGGGCTCTGACGATCGGCGGCGCCCTGATCTTAATGGGCGCCGCCGTGGTCATCCAACACCGGGGGCTGATGCACTGGAAGGATATCGCGCCAGGCAGCCTCGGGGCTCTCCCGTTCTCTTCGTTCGGCGTCCTTTGTCTGGCACTGGTCGGAATGGAACTGGGACCGATCATGGGCGATGAGGTTCGCGATCCGCGCCGGACCATACCGCGCAGCGTCGCCTGGGGTGGCGGCTTGTCTGCCTTGATGTACCTGGGCTGCACTCTCGCGCTGTTGACGGCCGTGCCGCAATCGCAAATGGCGGTGGTCCAAGGACTGCTGCAAGCGGTGGAGAAAATGAGCGTCTCCTTCGGCCTGGGCTGGATGGTTCTTCCGCTGGCGGTGTTGATGGCCGCCTCCATCGCAGGATCGACATCGGCCTGGGTGAGCGGCTCGGCGCGCATTCTGTTTGTTTGCGGACTGGACCGCTATTTGCCGAAAGCGCTCGGCAAGATTCATCCCCGTCACCATTCGCCGCATGTCGCGTTGATCATGTTCGGAATCCTGGCCTCGTCGATCATCGCCATGAGTTTCATCGGCGCCTCAGTTCAGGAAGCGTACCTGACATTATTGGATCTGGCCGTCGCGCTCCAGATGATTTCCTACATTTATCTGTTCCTCTCGCTGCTGAAGCGCGCGTTTTCCAAATCGGCGGAGCCCCGATACTTCCGCCGGCCCGTGTTGCAGGTGGCCTCGGTCGCGGGCCTCTGTATGGCTACCCTGGGATTCGCGATGGCCTTTGTGCCGTCTCGCCAAATCGCCTCGATTGGATCATTTGAATTGAAAATGTTCTTGACCCTGGGATTCATTCTGGCGTTGGCGAGTGCATTATTTTTCTATTATTCGCGGCTGCGGCCGCAGCTTTCCGCGGTGTAAAGTGCGCTGGTATTACCGAAAACTCGCCGATGATCTGGTGATCACGCAGGCCCGGCCTGAGCACGCCGGGCAACTCGAACAACTGCAGCGCATCTGCTTCCCCACGCTCGCCGATGACCAGCGCTTCAAGCGGGCGCATTTCCTGAAGCACATAGAATTATTCGACGAGGGCCAGTTCGTCGTCTTGGATGGAGATATCGTGATCGGCGCGACAACCACGCTGCGGCTGAACTTCGACCTCAACCATGTCGACCACACTTTCGCCGACATCATCCAGGGAGGCTGGCTGACATCGCACCAGCCGGACGGCGCTTGGCTTTACGGAGCCGACGTCAGCGTGCGGCCGGATTATCGCGGGCGCGGTCTTGCGACTGCCCTCTATGCCGCGCGCCAGGAAGTCGTCTGGAGACTACTGCTCAACGGGCAAATCACCGCGGGAATGATTCCGGGTTATGGCCCGTTGAAAGAAACCATGCCGGCCGACAAGTATTACGAGGCTGTGCTCGCCGGACGCATCCGGGACCCAACCCTCTCCATGCAGATCAACGTCGGCTTCGAACCGCGCGGATTGCTGGCCAATTATCTCAACGATCCGGTTTGCGATAACTACAGCGTCCTGCTGGTGCTCGACTCCCGGAAGAACGTGCGCGGAGCATCCCGGGAGCACGCGATGTCCGCAAAGCTAGTGTCCTGAGTGATAAGCAGAATCCGCGATGTGGGGCGGACCCCCTGGTCCGCGGCCGACGCCCGCGTCGGCCTCCGTTTTCAGTGCGTTGGTTGAGCCGGACCCCGGGGTCCGGCGCGGACGAAGGGCGTCCGCCCCACCGCGCTTATGTTGCCAATTTCTAACTCAGGACACTAGAATAGTCTGGTTGTGCTGACATCAATCTCAGGCCGCTCCGTGATCGTGACTGGCGCAAGCAAAGGGATCGGGAAGGGGATTGCGCGCGTTTTCGCCGGCAACGGCGCCAAGGTTCTGCTGGTGGCGCGTGACTTTGCCAAGGCCACGGCCGCTGCCGCAGAGATCGGTGCCTCGGGAGGAATCGCCAGCGCCGTGGCGGCGGATGTTTCAAACCCCGAAGATTGTCGAAGAATGGCGGCGGTGGCGATTGAGCGGCATGGCGGCATCGATATCGTGTGTTCGAATGCCGGTGTCTTTCCGGCCGCAAGGCTCGGGGAAATGAGCGCCGCCGATTGGGATCAGGTGCTCGACATCAATCTCAAAGGGACTTTTCTCACGGTCGACGCGTGCCTGCCGGGACTGAAGGCGCGAGGCAAGGGCCGCATTATCGTTACCTCATCGATCACCGGACCGATTACCGGGTACCCTGGCTGGAGCCATTATGCGGCCAGCAAGGCGGGACAGCTCGGCTTCGTTCGCACTGCGGCGATTGAGCTGGCGGCGAGCAGTATCACCGTGAACGCCGTGCTGCCGGGAAATATTCTCACGGAGGGTATGGAAACGCTGGGCCCCGAGTATATTGCGCGGATGACATCCGCGATTCCGCAGCGGCGGCTCGGCTCGGTTGAAGACGTCGCTTACGCCGTATTGTTTCTGGCGAGCGACGAGGCGGGATATATCTCCGGACAAACGATCGTCGTGGACGGAGGACAGGTTCTTCCCGAGTCCCACATGGCGCTCGATGATTTATAGGCTCATTCGGCCGCCAAGGAAGGCGACCGTGCGCTCCAGAGAGTCGACCACGCGAAGCCCATCAGGAGCATCACCGCATACAGATACGGCATATACGAGTACGGCGTCGCAGGCACCGGATAAAGGTTGCCCAGCAGCGCTGCTCCCATCGCGAGAACGGCCAACGCGGAAATACACATGGCCTGCGGCGTCAGGCGACCCTGCGCGCGCAGGAATAGAGGTGCGGCTGCCGAGACCAGGATGTACGCGGTGACGAACCCAAACGTGGCGAGAGTTCCGATCAGGCCATAAATGTCGAACAGGTTGATGCCGCGCACGGACATGATCGCGGCGGGCACGAAGGCCGCGATGGAACTCAGAAGCACAGCCAGATGCGGGGTCTGATTTCTCTGGTGCGCCTTACCCAGCCCCGAATGCAGCGCGCCGTTCCGCCCCATGAGGAAGAGGACCCGCGCAGCCGCGGTGATGCACGCCAGAAAGCACGAGAAGAAGCTGAGGACCGCCCCGAGATCGGTGAGCGTGCCGACCAGCGGCGGGAGTCCCGCTTTCTGGGCGAGCACATGCAAGGGCGCGAGACTCTTGTCCAGGGTCTGAGCTTCCCCTCGAAAGCCCAGCACTTCGGCGTACGCGCACAGGAAGAAAAAAAAGCCGGCCAGAATGGCGCTCCATTTGACGGCTCGCGGGATGCTGGTCAACGGATCCCGGGCCTCCGATCCTAGCGAGGTCGCGCTTTCGAATCCCACGGAGCTGAAGATTGCGAGAACCAGTCCCAGCCGGAGTTTCTCCGCGCTGACGCCCCGCAGGGTGAGCTGCGGCATGTCGATACGCCATCCATGCTTCACGATAATGCCGATTGCAACGACGGAAATCAGCGCCACCGATGCGGCTTCCATCCACAGCATGAAGCGAGCGGAGATTTGCACGTCGCGATAGGCCAGATAGCATGCGAACACCATGACCAGCGCGATCAACAGTAGCGGAAAAGCCTGCACGCCGAAGCGTTCCCGCAAGATGACGTTGGCATAATTCGTGACACCGGCGCTGACCGCGGCGGCTGTGCCGATATACGCGATCAACAGGGCCCAGCCGGCGAGAGCGCCCCATCGCGGATGCAGATGGTCGGTGATGTAGGTGTACAAAGAGCCGGGAGAGGAGGAGAGCCTGGCGAATTGATTCACGTTGAGCGCCACCAGCAGAACGGTGACGGTGGAAATGAGAAAAGCGATGGCACACCCTTCGCCTGCTAACCCGAATACCAGGGGAATGGTCATGACTGGGGCGCCGGTGGGCGCGATCAGAGCCACGGATTGCGCCAAGGTTTCACTGGGCGACAGCGCGGCGGATTTCAGGCCGTAGTGGGTGGATTTTGGAGACTCTGGCGCGGACGGGGCGGCAGGATTTACCAACCTTACCGAAGTATTGCCAAGTTCCATCCACATATAGTAGCATCAGCTTTAAGCGAATCGTTCCGGCTTGGACTCCCCGCCGAAAAGCCGGATGTCAGCTTCGTTGCTGAGGGAACCGCGACTCATTTTCCCGAGATCAAGAGAGGCCCCAAAATGGCAATACCTACGGACATCGCCCACGAGATTCCGGAGCCGATGGCGGCTGACGCGCCCAGGCATCCGCTCGATCCTTTAAATGCCGCCGAGTTGGAGGAGGCCGTACGAATCCTGGCGCGGGAGAAGCATTTCGGCGACGGCGTGCGGATTGTTTCCATCAACCTGACCGAACCTGCCAAGAGCCTGGTCGAAACGTACCGGGCCGGAGCGCCCTTCGAGCGGAAGGCACTCGCGGTTCTGCTGGACCGCGGCAAGCGCGCCGCCTTCGAGGCTGTGGTGGATCTGGCCGGCCACTCGGTCATTTCGATTACGCCCCTTCCGTCCGGGATCCAGCCGTCGATCATGCTCGACGAGTTTGGCGAGTGCGAGGAGGCGGTCCGCCGCTCGCCGCTGTTTCAGGAAGCGCTGCGGAAGCGCGGGATCATGGACCCCGGTCTCGTGATGGTGGAACCGTGGTCGGCGGGCATGTACGGCACCGAATTGCCGGAAGATCAAGGTGTAAGGAGAATGCGAGCTCTGTGCTTCGTGCGAAGCGAAGCCCATGACAACGGCTACGCGCGGCCCATCGACAGCATGGTGATCGTCGTCGATGTCTACAAGATGGAGGTGATCCGCATTGAGGAATACCCGATCGCGCCGCTGCCGCCGGAGCCGGGAAACTGGGCGCGCGAGTACATTCCCAACGTGCGCAAGAACGTCAAGCCGGTGGATATCGTGCAGCCGGAAGGTCCCAGCTTCACGGTCGAAGGAAATCGGGTCGAGTGGCAGAAATGGAAGTTTCGCGTAGGCTTCACGTCGCGCGAAGGCCTGGTGCTGCACACCGTCAGCTATGACGACGATGGCGTGGAGCGTCCCGTCCTCTATCGCGCGTCGATTTGCGAGATGGTGGTTCCCTACGGGGATCCGGGCGAACAGTATTATCGTAAGAACGCATTTGACATCGGCGAATACGGCCTCGGCATGCTGGCGAATTCCCTGTCGCTGGGCTGCGATTGTCTGGGAGTGATCCATTATTTCGATTTTCCCCTGGTGGACAGCCACGGCCGCGTCACGCCGCTCAAGAACGCGGTGTGTCTGCATGAGGAGGACTTCGGCATTCTATGGAAGCACACGGATTGGCGCACCGGCCAATCGGAAGTGCGCAGATCGCGGCGCTTGTCGGTTTCCTTCATCGCCACCGTCGGCAACTACGAGTATGGATTCTATTGGTACTTCTACCAGGACGGATCGATTCAATGCGAGATCAAACTGACGGGGATCATGAACACCACCGCGCTCGCGCCGGGGCAGACGTCGCCCTACGGCGTCGAAGTGGCGCCGCAGCTGAATGCGCCGTTCCATCAGCACATTTTTGCGGCTCGCCTGGTGCCGAGCGTGGACGGTCCGAATAATTCGGTGTATGAAGTCAACAGTCTCGGCGTGCCCACCGGCGCGGGCAATCCGCACGGCAACGCGTTCGTCGCCGAAGAGACCCTGCTCTCCACCGAGCAACAGGCGCAGCGGCGGGTGAATTCCGCCAGCGCGCGTTTCTGGCGCGTGGTGAATCCGGGCAAGAAGAACCGCCTCGGGCGCCCGGTGGGCTATCGTTTGGTCCCGGGTGAAAACTGTCCGCCGTTCGCGCAGGCGGACGCGCCGATTATGCGCCGCGCGGGATTCACGACAAACAATGTCTGGGTCACGCCCTACCATCCGCGGGAACGGTACGCGGCTGGGGAATACCCGAATCAGCATCCTACCGGCGATGGCCTGCCCGCTTGGACCAAAGCCAATCGAAAGGTAGCGGACACCGAGATCGCGCTGTGGTATGTTTTCGGGCACAATCACGTGCCGCGGCCGGAGGACTGGCCGGTGATGCCCGTGGCGATGCTCGGCTTCCAATTCCGGCCGGATGGATTCTTCGAGCGCAGTCCCGCGATGGACGTGCCTCCGCCGCCCGTGAAGACGGCATGTTGCCATTAGCCCGGATCAGCAGCGGCGTGCCGTTTTATCGTAACCTTATCTAACGCTATGAAACGATTGTTTTCGTTGCTGGCACTCTGCGCCGCCGTCACCAGCGCGGGCACGCTGTTCCTTCCGGCGTACCCTGACGCCGTCCTGGTGTTTGACGAATCCAAGGGCCAGATCGTAGATCGCATCCCGCTCGCGACCGGCACGCCCATGTCGATGCGTCTCTCCCCGGATCACAAGAAGATCTACGTCACCACCATCGATCACAACGGCATTGAGGTGATTGACGTCGCCGCGCGCAAGGTGATCAATCATTTCGTGCTGAATACCGAAACCAAACAGTACCGTTTCCGCAGCGGCGCGGCGGACCCGGACGGCAAGCTCTTCTACACCGTCACCAGGGAAATTGAAAAGCTTCCCGAACACTTTGAAGTGGCGCACGCCAAGTACACGGTAATCGATCTGGCGCAGCAGAAGATCGTCAAGACCGTAGACATGCCGCCCGAGGACGAACGCACCAATCGTCTGTCATTTGAGGTTTCCCCGGATGGGAAGTATCTGTATCAGTTCGGGCCCAAGATCAGTATTCTCCAGACCGCTGACTTCAAGGTAGTCGATCAGTTGGACCTGGCGCAGCCGGACTTTCCGGGAATGGAAAATGTTCACCTGGGCAGCGATCTCGATTTGATTAGCCGGCCCGGCATGCACACATCGATCTTTATTTCAGCCGATCCGATTGTTCACAACCGGGTGTTCGGCCTCGCGCGATTGGATCTGGCTACCCGGCAGGTGAGCTACAACCCGATCGGCCCCGCCCCAGGCGGCATGGCGGGTCTACAGGTAACGCCCGATAAGAAGTTCGCCTACACCATCGTCGCCAACGGGGCGCACGGAAATAAGACCTGTGAGTTCTGGGCGTTCGATTTGACGACCGATCGCCTGACCCGGAAAGCCGAGGTTCCCTGCCGCACGCGCTTCAGCTTCGGAATGTCCAGCGACGGCAAGAAGCTGTACATCTACGGCGCCGGTTTTGAGATTGAGGTTTACGACACGGCGACGTTCAAACTGGAGAAGACCTGGGATCTCCAGAACGACATCACCTACGCGGGAATCGCCGTCCTGCCCTGAAATTCAGCCCGGATTGGAGCGGTCGTAAAGGATCCGGCCGCCGACAATGGTCATGTCGATCTTCATATTGAGAATCTTGTCGGCCGCAACGCTCAGCGGATCCTCCGGCAGTACCACCATGTCAGCCAGTTTGCCCGCTTCGAGCGTGCCTTTGAGCTTCTCTTCGCGCGTCAGGAACGCACCGTTGCGGGTATACAACGTAATGGCGTCCTTGATGCTGACCGCTTCTTCCGGCCCGTACACTTTGCCGCTTTCGCCTTTGCGAGTCACCGCCGCGTAGAGCCCGACCAGGGGCCCGATGGGGAGATTGTCGCTACCGAAGGCCATGTAGATCCCATGCTTGATCGGCGTCGCCATAGAGTTGTTGGTCGCCAGGCGCTTGCCCTCCAGCGTCTCCACGTAGCGGCCTTCCAGGTTGTAAGTGAAGTTGGGCTGCTGCGCGATCAGGATCTTATCTTTCTCCATGAGCTGCATCGTTCGCTCTGGAGGAAGAACCGTAAAGTGGCACAGATAATGGCGGTGGTCGGCGCGCGGATGGTCGCGTAGTACGGTATGGAGAGCATCCACGGTCATCTCAATCGCCGCGTCTCCGATCGCGTGGATGCCGAACTGCCAGCCCAGTTTGTGGCCCTCTTCGATGTTCGCGCGAATCTGTTCGGGGGTGAAAAAGGCCCTTCCCCGGAAGCCGGGCTGCCCTTTATAGTCGACCAACGACCACGCCGTCGGTCCCGTGAAGCCGCCATCGGCGGGCATTTCGCCGATCGATCCGATGCGCAGGCGGTCGTTACCGTCGCCGGTCTTGCGGCCGAACTCCTTCAGCCTCGCGGCGCCTCTCTTGGCTTCTCCAGCTTCGGATGGGTATGCGATTTGAATGGACGCGCGGGGGAGATCCGAGCCATGCTTTTCGTAGAGAATCTCCCACTCCGCATAGGAGCCGACGACTTCTGGTTCTACCGTGGCGCCGGCTTCGATAACGCTGGTGATGCCAAGCTTCAGCTGCTCGCGCACGTTCTCGAGGAGAGTCTCGCGTACGTCTTGCGGCTTGTCCGGCGGAACCAGCCGCGTGTACAGGTCGGTCCGCTCGCGAATCACACCATTCGGCTCTCCGCTCGGGTCTTTTTCTATCAGGCCGCGATCCGGGTTCGGTGTCGCTTTGTTGATGTCCGCCAACTCCAGGGCCTTGCTGTTCCCGACCGAGCTATGAGCCCCGGCGCGAGTCAGCACCACCGGGTTGTCGGGCGCGGCCGCGTCCAGATCGCTGCGTACGGGCTTGCGCTGTTCGGTGAAATGGTACTCGTCCCAGTCGCCGCCGGTGATCCATTCACCCGGTCCCAGTTCGCGCGCCTTATCCCGTACCTGCTGCTTCAGTTCGTCGAGCGATTTCGTTTCCCGAAAATCGATGTAGCGGCGGGAGTGCCCCCGCAGATGGATGTGCGTATCGCAGAAACCGGGCAGCACGGCGCGGCCGTTCAGATCGATGGAGCGAACAGCCGTGAACCGGTTGCGCAGCTCGTTGCCGCCAACCGCCAGGATTCGCCCATCCTTGATCGCGATCGCCTGGCGAATCGAGAACGCATCGTCGACGGTGACGATCTTGCCGTTAAACAGAACCAGATCGGCGGCCTCCCGCTGCGGTTGCGCCTTGAGGAGCGTCGCCTGGCTCAACGAAACCACCCCCGCCGCACCCAGAAACTGACGTCGCGACCAATCCATCCGTTCACCTCGCTCGGTATGCTTCATTCAACCTTACAATAATTGCGAAAGCTTGTGTATCCGTTCTGTCGTGGGTCCAGGTCCTGACTGGTATACTCAGAAAGCAAACAATGGGTCCGCCCTGCGGCGGCCACGTAGAGACATCCTTGTCCAAAGCTGCAGCGAGTTTACAACCAAAGAAAGCGGCTCGTTCCGTGAAGAGAGTCGGCGAGGCGCTCAAGGTTGGTGCGGTGGCGCGGCAGTTGGGTGTCTCCACCTCCATGGTGCGCTCCTGGGAAAAGCTCGGGCTTACCAGGCCCGCCCGCAGCCGCAGCAAGTACCGGCTTTATACGAATGACGATCTCCGGGTGCTGCGGCGGGCTATTTATTTGCGCCGGGTGCAGGGGTTGAACGCGCCCGCGATCCTCAATCAACTGAAGCGGGAGGGTCTGCTCAATCATCATGCCGCGGATCCCGCCCAGGCGCAGTCATCCATCGGCCCGCGATTCCGAAAGCTGCGCCTGCAACGCGGCGAGTCGCTCTCTGAAGTGGCGAACGCGGTCGGCGTGTCCATCGGATTCCTCAGCAACCTGGAACGCTCGCAGAGCGGCGCATCCATCAGCACCATGCGCAGGCTGGTGCAGTATTACGGTCTCAATATTCTGGATCTCTTCAATCCGATCGATGGCACCGGGCCGTTGGTGCGGCCGCGGGATCGCAAGGTTCTCGAAGGCGGTCCCGGCGTTCAGATGGAGTTGCTGGCCTGGGGGAAGATTACCATGGAGCCTCATCTGTTCCGCGTGGCTCCAGGAGCGGGCAGCGGCGAAGCGTACGCACACGACGGCGAGGAGTTTCTCTACCTGGTGCGCGGCCGTCTGGACATCGTCCTCGCCGGCGAGGAATTTCAACTGCGGGCAGGCGACAGCTTCTATTTCAGCAGCAAGACCGAGCATCGCTGGCGCAACCCCGGAAAGACCGAAACGGTCCTCCTGTGGATTAACACTCCGCCCACCTTTTGAACCTATTTGGCGAGTGCCGGTTCGCTTTCAACCGCCCGCTTCCGAACCATCGCAAGCGTGTCGTCGAGGGCGAGCGC
>JBEKOZ010000096.1:0-10533 GCA_049521275.1 Bryobacteraceae bacterium
CGTTCGTCGATTCTTCCTGGTACTTCTATCGCTACTGCGATCCGCACAATGATCAGGCTCCGTTCGATGCGGCTAAGATCGCCAAGTGGTTCGAGATCGACCAATACATCGGCGGCGTCACGCACGCGATTCTGCACCTGATCTATTCGCGATTTTTCACCAAGGTGATGCGCGACCTCGGCCTGATCGCGAATGACGAACCGGCGGCGAACATGTTCACGCAAGGCATGGTGCTGGGACACGACGGCACGGCCATGTCGAAGTCGAAGGGCAACACGGTCGATCCGGAGGAGATGGTGGACAAGTATGGCGCGGATACCTGCCGCCTGTTCGTCCTGTTCGCGGCGCCTCCGGAGAAAGACATGCCGTGGAACGAGGCGAGTGTCGGCGGCCAGCGGCGGTTTTTAGAACGCGTTTGGAAGTTCGTGACCCGTAATATCGATCGTGACACTTTTATAAACGACGGAGCGGGCGATCCCGCGGCTGACCGGCGGGCGTTGCGTAAACTGCACCGGACCATCCACAAGATGACCGACGATTTCAACAATCGCTGGCACTTCAACACCTCGATCGCGGCGCTGATGGAGTTGATCAACACGTTGAGCGACGAAGAGGCGCGGCTGTCGCGCGCGGCGCTCGATCAGATCCTGCCGTCGATGGTTTTGCTGCTGGGCCCGTTCGCGCCGTACATGGCGGAGGAGTTGTGGGAACAAATGGGCCGCACGGGTCCGGTGTTCAAGCAGGCGTGGCCGGTGTTCGACGAGTCGATTGAGAAGGAAGACGCGGCCGACGTGGTGCTGCAAGTGAACGGAAAAGTGCGTGGACGCATCGCGGCGCCGTTCGGCACGCCGAAAGAAGAATTGGAGCGGCTGGCGCTGGCCGATCCGCAGACGCAGGCGTGGATCGCGGGCAAGCAGGTGGTGAAGGTGATCGTGGTGCCGGATAAGCTGGTCAATATCGTCGTAAAGTAAAGCATATGGCCACGCGGACGCTTATCCCGGTGGAGGAGTACCTGACGACCGTCTACCGTCCCGACTGCGACTACGTCGACGGTGAAGTGTTGGAGCGCAATTTGGGAGAACGAGAACATAGCTATGTGCAAGTCGCGCTGGGATCGTACTTTTTCACGCGACGCAAGGTTTGGGGTATTGAGGTCTACCCGGAGCAGCGCGTGCAGGTACGACCGAATCGATTCCGCATCCCCGATGTTTGTGTCGTTCTGGGCGGAACGAAAGAGAAAATTTTTACTGCACCGCCGTTCCTCTGCGTGGAAATTCTGTCCCCCGAGGATCGGATGAGCCGCGTGCAGGATCGCATCGACGACTACTTCGCCATGGGCGTACCTAACGTCTGGGTGGTCGATCCGGCCCGCCGCTGCGCCTACGTCGCCACTGCATCGGGCGATCTCCACCGCGTCACGGAAGTGCTCCGCACCGGCGATCCCTCCTTCGAAGTGCCTCTCGCTGAAATATTCGAGTAATTCAGCGGGCCGCACCCGAAGTGCCGGCCCGCCTCACGTTATAGAACCGCGACCGTCGGACCGAACGGAGTCGCCACTCCGTTGATCGTGATCACGATCGGCAGCGCGTCGCCGCTGACGTTCAGTGGTACCGTAATGTTCACCTGAATGACGCCGTTGACTTCGCCAGGCGCGGCCCCCGCGAACTGCACCGGAGCGTTCACCCCGTTAATGGTCGCGGTGACATTGGGGACCAGGTAATAAGGGCTTGACGGCGTGACGGTTCCCGTCACACTCGCCGGACTGGTCTGCCCGGCGCCGGTCATGTATACCACGATCACCGAGCCGGGTGCGGCGGGCGTGGTGGTGAGACTCGTCCCGTTGACCACAATCCCGACGGCGGGTCCGTTCAAAGTGTAGTCTTGATTTGTCGCCGCCGCCTGTCCGGCACCCGTGGCGCTGAAGGTGTAAATCCCCGGCGCCTGGCTAGCCACATTCTCCGGAATCGGGGCCGATAGCTGGCCCTGGTACGACACCACCACGTTGGTGCTCGCGCGGCCGGCGATTTCGTACGGCACAATCACGTTGATCTGCGTGGCGGAGACGTAAGTCGGCGTGCCGGGATTGCCGTCGAACGTCACCTGCACCCCGCTGAGCGTGTTGCTCACCGTGCCGCCCGCCTCGACGGTAAATGTCGCTGGGGTCGCCGGCCCGATGTTGGTGCCCTTGATGGTGATCAGTTCCCCGACCGCGATCGGGCCGAATTGCTGGCTCGCGCTATTGGCGATGCTCATCGGCTGCGGCACCGGAACGCCGGTCACCGTCACCGACACCGGGACCACAATCGCGGTTTGATTCGGCGGCGAGATCGTAATTGTGCCGTTATATGTCTGGGCCGTCGTCAACTGGTTGGTCGCCAGCGTCACCGCCATAACCAACGGAGTTCCCGACGCTCCCGTCGTGCCACTGGCAGGAATCACCAAAATCCAGCCGACGCTCGTCGATATTACGGGAATGGTCACCGCTCCCCCCACGCTGGTCACATTGAGGTTCTGCGCCGCGGGCGCCGCACCCCCCAGTTGATAGCTGAAACTCAGCGAAGTGGGCGAAACCGTCACCGTTTCGGCCGCCGTGATCGTCAAACTCACCGGGATTACCATCGTCGGCGTAGCTGAGTTTAGAAATGTCAGCGTGATGCTGCTCTTCCAGGTCCCCGGCCCGAGCGTATTCTTGGCTACGCCCGCCGTGATGGTGCTCGCCGTGGCGCTCGCAGTGCCGCTCAGCGGCGACAGTTGGAGCCAGGCCCCGCCGGTAATCTGTGTAATTGACGCAGAGTAAGTGCTGTTACCGCCAGCGGCCGTCAAGGTGATCGCCTGGGAGGCCGGCGGACTCGCGCCCTGCACTTGCGTAAAGGAAAGCGAGGTGGGCGACACGGCCACTGTGGTGTTCGCCGAAACCGTCAGCACCACTGGCAGGGTAAAGCTGCCACCCGGAAGATTCGCGCTGTTCGCCGCGGTAATCACGATCGATCCGGTGTAAACACCCACGCTCAGTTCGCTCGGCGTAATCTGCACATCAATGTACTGCTGCGTGGTTCCCGAACCATCCGCCAGAAACAGCCAGGAAACCGGAGATCCCGGCGTGGACGCGCTCGCCGAAAATCGGAGCGCCGACCCATCCGTGCTGTTCACCGATATCCTGCTCGATAGAAACGTGGTCGATCCATCCGTCGCCGTGAACACACCGAAGCCGAGATCCGGAGTCACGGTCAGCAAAGGCGTCGCCGCGATGTCGACGGTCACCGGAATCGCGAGCGTTGTGTTGTTGTTCGTTCCGTTGTTGTAAGTTACGGTCACGGTGCCCGCGCACGTCCCCGCTGTCATCCCCGCCGTTGCGGCGCTAATCGAGAGAGTGGCCGGCGTGGTCGCCTGGTTCGCGGTCCAGGTCAGCCAGTTTGAGGTGGGGCAGTTGCTGGCAGCCGTGGTCGTGGTCCCCACCGAGAAACCGACCGCGGCCGTGCTGCTCAATTCCACCAGTTGCAAACCGGGAGCGGTCGCCGTCGTCTGATCGCTGAATAACAGCGCATCCGGCGCGGCGTAGATCTGCGAGGTGGCAGAAGTGATGGTAAGGGAAACGGTAATCTGGACGTTGTACAAACCGTAATCGGCATTGTTCGGATACACAGTGACGATTCCCGTATAGGGAGTCGAGTTCACGGCTAGATTCGACGCGTCCACATAGAGGAAGAAGGCGTTTGGCGACGTGCCGCCGGCCGGCTGTACCGTCAGCCACGTTTGATTCGTCCCCACAGTGTACGGAACACCCTCGGGCGAACTGGTGACATTGATCTGCTTCGACTGCGTGGTCACACTGCCGAACGGGATCGAGAAGGATACCGAAGAGGTGCTCACGTTGAGAATCGCATTGTTGCTGATTACCAGCGTTACCGCGACATTTGTCGTGTTGGCGGTGTCGACGCATGTCGGGGATCCCGTCGGACAAATGGCCAGATTGAGCACATACGTCCCCGGGCCTAAGGCGCCGACATACTGATAGGCGGAAAGGCTCAACGGAATAGACGACGGCGTGGCGGTCGCCAAACCTCCCGTCGGAGCCAACAGCCAGTCTGTGGTATTCGTCGGCCCGGAGACAAACGTCGGCACGATCTGATAGTACAGTGACGACGTGTTGGTCGAGATCATCAGAGTTTGTGTTTCCTGCGAGAAGGCTCCCGCTCCTGAGTTGTACTGGAAAATAAAATTGTTGAGAGTACCGGTGACGTTCAGTTCCGAGCCCGTGGTCACGGTAAGTGACACCGGAATCGTCACCGAATCCGCGGTGGACGTACTCTGCACGGTGATCGTCCCCGTGTAGGTGGCCCCCGCCGCCAGAAGCGACGGGTTCACCTGAACCGTGAAACCCGGCTCGGCGCTGCCGGTTGTGCCCGTGGTATTTGTCAGCAGAATCCAGTTCCCGCTGTTATTCTGCGTCGCGGAGCTGACGGTGTAATTCAGGGTGGCGCCGCTGCTGGTGATGGTGACCGCGGTCGAACTCGGGCTTCCCGCCGAAGCGCCCTGGACCGCGGTGAACGTGAGCGTCGCCGGATTCGCCGACAGCAGCGAAGGATTTCCCACGGTGAGCGCGACCTGGTAGTTGATCGCACTGCTCGGCAGTCCGTTCACCTCCACCAGGAAGGTGCCGGTGTAAGTCGAGCCCGTGCTCAGGCCCGCCGTATTCACCGCCACGGGAAGCACAGCTCCGCCGCCACCGGACGGGGTGTTTATATAAGTGACGGCGCCGGAAGTATAGCCATTCACGGTCAGCCACGTCGGGGAGCCCTGTAAATTCAACTCCAGCGTGGTGGAGCCGTTGGAGTACGTAAAGGTGACATTCTTCGTGGCGCTGGCGCCTCCGCTCTGCACCGTGAAACCTTCCGAGGTCGGCGATGCGGTGAGAACTTGCCCACTCGCTGTGTCGGAAAAACCCAAACCCAGCAGGCACAACATGGTCCCAAACATTGAGATCTTATGGACGTTCATCGAATTTCTCCAATTCTCTGACCTCATAAGAGGCAATCGTCTCTCCAAATTCAGCATACACCGAAACAATTCTTATTAAAAATGTTTTAGGTAGACCACAGGGGGCGTCCGGCGACAACGCTCCAAGGATAAGATGGTATTCAGGGCATGTCTGTTTCGAACGAAATTGCCATCCGCGCCGCTGGCCTGGCCAAATCCTACCGTTCCGGCGGCGCCGAGCTCGTCATCTTCGCCGGACTCGACTTCGATGTCGCGCGCGGGGAGCGGCTCGCCCTGGTGGGCGAGTCGGGAGCTGGAAAGAGCACCCTGCTGCATTTGCTCGGCGGTCTGGACAGGCCGACGGAGGGTGCGATATACTTCGGTCATAGAGATATTTGCAAGCTCCCTCAAAACGAGCTGGCCGATTTTCGGAACCGGGAGTTGGGTTTTGTCTGGCAGATTCATACATTACTCGCCGAGTTCACGGCTCTTGAGAACGTGATGATGCCGCTGCTCATTCGCGGGCAATCGCGGGATCAGGCGGAACCCATTGCGCTTGCCCGGCTCGATGAGGTCGGTTTGAGGAATCGCGCCACGCATCGCGCGGGAGAATTATCGGGCGGGGAGCAGCAGCGGGTGGTTCTGGCCCGGGCTTTGGTCGGGGATCCGCAGGTCCTGCTGGCCGACGAGCCTACGGGCAGCCTGGATTACCGCACCGGCGATATGATCGTCGGCCTGATTGAGGAGCTCCATCGCTCGCGGAATCTCACCTCCATTCATGTAACGCACAATTTGAAGTTCGCGCGCCGCGCGGATCGCGTGCTCGCCCTCGATCGCGGGCAGTTGACGCCGGTGTCTTCTTTGTCAGAGTCGGCATAGGATCTAAGGAATTATGTTTGAACGTTATACCGAAAAGGCCCGCCGGGTGATCTTCTTCGCCCGGTATGAAGCCAGCCAGTTCGGCAGTCCGTGCATCGAAACCGAACACTTGTTGCTGGGACTGCTTCGAGAAGACAAGGCGCTGGCCAACCGCTTCCTGCGCTCGAGCGCGTCGGTCGAATCCATCCGCAAGCAGATTGAAGCGCACACCACGCTGCGCGAAAAAGTTTCGACCTCCGTCGACCTGCCTCTCAGCCACGAATGCAAGCGCGTGCTTGCCTATGGCGCGGAGGAGGCCGAACGGCTGAATCACAAACACATCGGAACCGAGCATCTTCTACTAGGACTATTGCGCGAGGAAAAGTGTTTCGCCGCCGATATCCTTCATGAACGCGGCTTGCGCCTTTCGCAGGTCCGCGAGGAGATCGCACGTTCCAGTTCGGAAAAAATGTCCTCCAACCGCCCCAAAGAAAGCTCTCTGCTCAGCGAGTTCAGCCGTGACCTGACGCAAGCCGCGATGGACGGCCTGCTCGACCCTCTCATCGGCCGCGACTACGAAACCGAACGTGTGGTGCAGATCCTGTGCCGCCGCACCAAGAACAACCCCGTCCTGATCGGCGAGCCCGGCGTGGGCAAGACCGCGATCGTCGAAGGCCTGGCCCAGCGCATCGCCGACGGCGACGTGCCCAGCTTCCTCGCCGATAAGCGCATTCTCGCGCTCGATCTGTCCCTGATCGTCGCCGGCACGAAATATCGCGGCCAGTTTGAAGAGCGCCTGAAAACCATCATGAAGGAATTGATGGAGAATCAGAACGCCATCATCTTCATCGACGAGTTGCACACGCTCGTCGGCGCCGGTTCGGCCGAAGGCTCGCTCGACGCGGCCAATATTCTGAAGCCCGCTCTCTCGCGGGGGGAAATCCAGTGTATCGGCGCGACCACCCCTTCTGAATACCGCAAGTCCATTGAAAAAGATCGGTCTCTCGAACGCCGCTTCCAGGCCGTAAAAGTTCCTCCGCCCAACGAAGCCGACGCCATCCGCATTCTGTTCGGCATCAAAGAGCGTTACGAAAAATTCCACGCCGTCTCCTACACCGACGAGTCGATTGAAAACGCCGTCTACACCTCGACGCGCTTCATCCCCGACCGTTTCCTGCCCGACAAGGCCATCGATCTTATTGATGAAGCTGGTGCTCGAGTAAAACTCCGCCAGACCACTCTGCCCGGCGAAGTAGCCGACATTCAGAAGCGCATCAAGTTCATCGTCCATCGGATGGAGAACGCCATCGCCAATCACGAATTCGAAAAGGCGCGCTTTTACTCCGACGAAGAACGCAAGGAGCGCGAAAATCTGCGCATGTTGCGCGAGAAGTACAATCTCGACGACACTTCCACGGGCATCGTCACCAAGGACGATATCGAGGACGTGGTCGCGCGCTGGACCGGCGTTCCCATGACCGCCATTCGCGAAGAGGAAGTCGCCAAGCTCCTGCGCATTGAAGGCGAGCTGCATCGCCGCATCATCAGCCAGGAAAAAGCCATCTCCGCGCTATCCCGCGCCATCCGCCGTTCGCGCGCCGGCTTGAAATCGCCCAAGCGCCCGGCCGGTTCGTTCCTGTTCCTGGGCCCCACCGGCGTCGGCAAAACCGAAGTCGCGCGCGCCCTCGCCGAGTTTCTGTTCGGCAGCGAAAAAGCGCTGATCCGCTTCGATATGTCGGAGTTCATGGAAAAGCACTCCGTCTCGAAGCTGATCGGCTCGCCTCCGGGCTATGTCGGCTATGAAGAAGGCGGCCAGCTTACGGAACGCGTGAAGCGCGCGCCTTATTCGATCATCCTGCTCGATGAAATCGAGAAGGCTCACCCGGATATTTACAACATCCTGTTGCAGGTGTTCGAAGACGGCCAGTTGACCGACGGTCTCGGCAACACCGTCGATTTCAAGAACACCATTATCATCATGACCTCGAACCTGGGCGCCAGGTTCCTCGAAAAGCGCAGCCAGATCGGCTTCAGCGCACCCGGCTCCGGCATGCCGGCCAAGGTCGAGGACCAGGTGATGGGCGAGGTCAAAAAGGCCTTTAATCCAGAGTTCCTGAATCGTCTGGACGAAGTGATTCTGTTCACCTCGCTATCCGACGAGGACCTCTTGAAGATCATGCACCTGCTGGCCGACCAGATTAACGTCAACCTGGTCGCCAAGCAAATCAAAATCCGCCTCAACGACGATGCGGCCAAATACATCCTCGAAAAGACGTGCACGGACCGAAGTTACGGCGCCCGCCCTCTGCGCCGCGCCTTGCAGAAATATATCGAGGACCCGCTCAGCGAAGCGCTCATTCAAGGCTCGCTCCCGCGTCCCTCGGAGCTCGAAGTTTACCTGGGCGACGGCGGCATCTACTGCCGTCCACTCGCGCCTGTCGAGCAGCCGGTAGGCGTCTCAGGCGACCCCGCGGCCCCGGAGGAAACTCCAGTCCCGGTGACTCCGCTGTTCATGTTCGAATAGCGGCGCTGTAGGGCGGCCAATCCTGGCTGCAGCCGCTTTTCAGAGCGGCTCTTCGCAGGTTTCGACCGTTCACTCGAATGAGACGCTCCGCGCGGACGCCGGCAACTCGCCGTGCTTGATCCGATCCGCGATCACCTCGATCGCCAGCCGCTCCGTGTTGCTGATCGCATCCTCGCGCGTTGCGCCGTACGTCATCACACCCGGCAGTTCCAGCGCCTCGGCGATCCAGCGCCCGTCGTCCTCGCGATCGAGCTCGATCCTTATCTTCACGCTCACCTCTCCGGCCAATACCCCGCCCGCGCCCGCACCACCGCATTGGGAAACTTCGCGACCTTTACCTCGATCCGGTGCAGCCCCAGATTCTTCGTATCCGTCGGCACAAAGCTCAACAGGTACTGGCTATGAATCTCCTCGCCCAGCCGCGACATCGCCGTCTGGAGCGACTTCTCCGTCAGGAACGACAGATGCCTCCCGCCCGTCGCCCGCGCGAACGCGTTCGCATCGTTCTTCTCCGCGAGCCGCGCCACTTCCCCGATCGCCCCGACGTAATCCGCGTCGCCCGGCATCGACGGATCGTCGTCCGCGCTCGACGTCCACGCCTGGCCCTGCGCCGAATAGGTCAGCGAGTAAATCACCACTCCCGCCCTCTGCGCCATTTCCACCGCTTCGGCCAGCTTGTGCTTGCTGCCCCGGTCCCGCGATTCGCCCAGCACCATCATGATGCGCCGGTAATTCTCCGGCCGCGTGCCGAGCATCTTCATCCCCTCGATCACCGCGTCGATCAGCTTCGCCTGTTTGATGGTGCGCGGCTCGATATTTTCAAACGCCTTGCGAATCTTCGTTCCGTCGGTGGTGAACTCCTGAAACACCCGCGCTTCCGTGTCATAAGCGATTACCGCGGCTTGCCCGCGCTCGCCGATCACCAGCGGTTGAATCATCGGCCCCACCAGCCGGATGCGGGCCAGAGCCGGCGTCGAAATCCCGCTCGATTGCACCAGCACCACCAGCGACACCGGCGCCAGCACTGTATCGGAGGTGTCCATGCGCACCTTTTGCCGCACCCCGTCGTCGGTCACGATGAAATCCTCCGCCGACAAGCCGTCGATCAAATCGCTTCTCTTCGAAGTAACCGTCGTCGGCACCAGCACAAGGTGCACATTGGTCTTGAGCGGTTGGTCTTGTCCCAGCAGCGCCGCCGCGAGCACACCGATCGATAGGGTCTTCACCACAATGTTGGGACGGTCCCGCCAGCCATGCCGTTACTCTTTGATTATCCGCCCCTCGTCCCCACGAGCGAGGCGCAAAAACCGCGTGCGCTAGAATGAAAGGTACACCGCATGATCCTCGAATCGATCCCGGAAGGCCTTACTTTTGACGACGTCTTACTGCTGCCGGCCCACAGCGACGTCGTTCCCGCGCAAACCGACACGCGCACTTTAGGAACGCGCAACATCACCCTGAACATCCCCGTTTTCAGCGCGGCCATGGACACGGTAACGGAATCCCACCTCGCCATCGCCCTCGCCCAGCAGGGCGGCGTCGGCTTGATCCACCGCAACATGACCGTCGACAAGCAGGCCGAAGAGGTCGATCGCGTCAAGCGGTCTGAAAGCGGCATGATCGTCGACCCCGTCACCGTCGATCCCGAGCAGAAGATTTCCGACGCCCTCGAAGTCATGAAGCATTACCGTATTTCGGGCGTGCCGGTGACCAAAAACGGCCGCCTGGTGGGCATTCTCACCAATCGCGATCTGCGCTTTGAAACCCGCTACGACCTGCCCATTGAGGACGTGATGACCAAGGAAAATCTCATCACCGTCGCCGTCGGCACCACGCTTGAGGAGGCCGAGGCGATTTTGCACCGCCATCGCGTCGAAAAACTCCTTGTCGTCGACGAGCACTACATGCTGAAGGGCCTGATCACCGTCAAGGACATTCAGAAAAAGTTGAAGTATCCCAATGCGGCCAAGGATCCGCAGGGCCGTTTGCGCGTCGGTGCGGCGCTCGGATCGTCGGGCGATTTTCTGGAACGCGCGCAGGAGCTGGTGAAGGAAAAAGTGGACGTCCTGGCCGTCGATTCGGCGCACGGCCATAGTTCGCGTGTGATGGCGGCCATCCGGACCATCCGGAAAGCGTTTCCCGCAGTCGACCTGATCGCCGGCAACGTGGCCACG
>JBEKOZ010000097.1:0-10501 GCA_049521275.1 Bryobacteraceae bacterium
CCTCGATCTTTTCCGGGATTTGCAGAGTTCGTTGCAGCCCAGGCTGCATCTGGAACTCGGATTGTTGCGACTGGTGCACGCAGGCAGGTTGCAGTCGATTGAGGAAGCTATCGCAGGGATCGGCGGAGCAGCTCCGAAGTTGGCTCTTCCACCGAAGCCGGCGCCTCCGGCTGCTCCGACAAGCGGTGACATCAAATCGCGACTCCACGCCGCACTGCTCGAAGCCAAACAAACCTTCGGTGCCGACGCGCTCGAACACTCCGAACTCATCGAATCGGCCACGGAGTTGATTTTCACGACGCCGAAAGCTTATGCCATGAATTTGAAGGATGCCGACTTCAATGCGATCGTACAGCGCGTTGCCGGCAGGCCGGTGAAAGTGACGCTCAAGATCGGGGAGACAGAGCGTCGGGAGTCGGCAGCCCCCGCCGTCCAAGTCGACGAAGTGGCAACGCGGGCGCTCGAACATCCTGAAGTGAAGCGCTTTCAGGAACTGTTCCCCGACAGCCAGGTGCGAACCGTGCGAAATTTAAAGGACGCGTGAGGCGACTATGAAAATGCCAGGAAACATGCAGGCCATGATGCAGCAGGCCCAGAAGATGCAGCAGAAGATGCAGGAGGAGATCGCCCTGATTCGCGTCGAGGCCTCCGCTGGCGGAGGCATGGTGACCGTGAAGATGGACGGTCATAAGAACGTGCTGGGCGTGAAAATCGATCCGGAAGTCGCGGGCGATGTCGAAATGCTGCAGGACCTGGTGATGGCCGCCTGCAATGAGGCCACCAAAAAGGTGGAGGAGCAGAGCCAGAAAATCATGGGCGGCATGCTGGGCGGAATGGGATTGCCTCCGGGATTGATCTAGATGCCGGATTTCGCCGCGCCCCTCCAACGCCTGATCGAGGAGTTTCGCCGCCTGCCCGGCATCGGCCAGAAATCCGCGCAGAGGATCGCGTTCTACGTGCTGCGCAACTCTCGCGACGACGCCGCGCGCCTGGCGCAAGCCATGCTCGATGTGAAGGATAACCTCGGCATCTGCGCCGAGTGCAACAACATCAGCGACGGCGACCTTTGTTCTTATTGCCGCGATCCGCACCGCGACCGCACGCAGGTCTGCGTTGTGGAGGAGCCTCACAACGTCCTGCCCATCGAGACCACGCGCACCTTCGAGGGCGTCTATCATGTGCTGCACGGCGCGATTTCCCCGTTGCGCGGCATCGGCCCAGAGCAGTTGAAGATTAAGGGCTTGTTGGATCGGATCGCGAAGGGGGACGTTCAGGAAATCATCATGGCCACCAATCCGACGGTGGAAGGCGAAGCAACGGCCGTGTATCTGTCGCGCCTGTTAAAGCCTCTCGGCCTCAGAATCACGCGCATCGCCATGGGCATCCCCGTCGGCAGCGATCTGGAGTTTGCCGATGAGGTCACCATCTCGAAATCCCTGGAAAATCGCCGCGAGATGTAGGCGTATAATACAGGCAGTATGGACAACGGGAACGGAATCACAAAGGCTGACCTCAAAGCCGCGTTGACGGAATTGAAGGACGACTTGACCGAGTCGATGCGCCAGATCGAAACGAATCTTCTTACCGAGTTCCACCGCTACGGCAAAGGTCAACAGCTCCGACTACATACGCTCGAAAGCCGTGAATCGCTCGTGACAGAACGCTTGGCCGTCATTGAAGAACGGCTGCTCCATCTGGAATCCCGTCGGCCTCCGACTGTCTAAAAATGGGCCGGATTCTCGCCTTTTTTCTGACAATCTCTTTTACCCACGCTCAAACGAATCCGGCTTCGATCGCCGCCCGTAGCTGGCGGGAAGGGCACGAGCAAGCGATTCTGGACGAGTTTTTTCAATTGCTTGCCGTTCCTAACATTGCGTCCGATCAGGTGAATATCCGCCGCAATGCGGACATGATTGTGGCGATGTTCAAGAAACGCGGCGTCGCCACCAGATTGGTAGAGGCGCCGGATGTGAATCCGGTTGTTTTTGGTGAAATCCACACTCCGGGCGCGACGCGAACTATCGTGTTTTATGCACATTACGACGGGCAACCGCTGGACCCGAAGGAGTGGGCTACGCCGCCGTTTACGCCGGTTTTGAAGGAGCAGCGAATTTACGCCCGATCGGCCTCCGACGACAAGGCTCCCATAATCGCGATTCTGGCGGCGCTTGATTCGGGTGCGAAGCCTAAGTCCAACATAAAATTAGTCTTTGAGGGTGAGGAGGAAGCCGGGTCGCCCAATTTCGGCCAAATTCTGGAAGCCAACAAGGAGCTGTTTTCGGGCGATGTCTGGCTGATTTGCGACGGTCCGGTGCACCAGACGCGTAAACCATTGATTGCATTCGGTGCGCGGGGAATCGCGACGGTAGACGTTACGGTCTATGGCCCAAAGCGGGAATTGCACAGCGGACACTATGGAAATTGGGCTCCGAACCCGGCAATGATGCTCATAAAGCTCCTTAATTCGCTCAAAAGCGACTCCGGGAGGGTCTTAATCGACCATTATTACGACAATATTGAGCCCTTAAGCGCCACGGAAAAGCGCGCCATCGCCGCGGCGCCGGACTTCGACGAGGAGCTGAAGAAGGAACTTTGGCTGGGATCGACCGAGGGCGCTCCCAAGAAATTGATCGAGCTGCTGCAACAGCCGTCGCTGAACATTCGCGGGATGGCGAGCGCTCGGGTGGGCGCGCAGGCTTCGAACGTGATTCCGTCGACGGCGACCGCGAGCATCGATATGCGCCTGGTGAAGGGGATGGATCACAAGCAGGTCATCGCGCGGTTCAAGGAGCATGTGCGCAAGCAGGGTTACTTCATTGTCGAGAGCGATCCGAGCGCCGATGTGCTGATGTCGCATGAGCGCGTGGCCAAGGTGGTTTCGAAAGAAGGCGGGTACAACGCGGTGCGGACGTCGATGGATCTGCCGATTTCCAAGGAAGTGATTGGGGCGGTGGAAAGCGCGCGCGGTCCTGCGGTGAAAGTTCCGACCATGGGCGGGAGCGTGCCGCTCGACATGATCGAACACGCGCTGGGCACGCATACGATCACGGTGCCGATCGCAAACCATGATAACAATCAGCACAGCTACAACGAAAATATCCGGGTTCAGAATTTGTGGGATGGAATCGAGTTGATGGCCGCGCTGTTGACTATGTAGAGAACGGAGGCGTCGAGATGAGTCTCGACGCGGCACGCAAAGTGCGTGCGCCACCTACAACACAGGCAGGAGTCCGGCTTCATGAAGACCGTCGCTCGTGAGACCGCCTATAATGACCTGCTCTATTCGATTTGCCGGGCGTGGCGTCGAGAGCGTGACCTTGAGAAAGTTGTCGCTCAAGGCTCGGCCGCCTTCGAGCGTTACCGTTGAAAGTTTCCGTCCGATCATCGAGCGGCGAAACTCTAAATTTTTTTTGGCGGCGAGTTCGCGCAGCACTTGGGTCCGATGCTTGCGGACCGGCATGGGGACTTGCGGCTGGTCCGCGGCGGGGGTGCCGGGGCGCTCCGAGTAAGTGAAGACGTGCAAGTAGGTGAAGGGCAGGTTGTTTATGAAAGTGAGGGAGTCTTCGAATTCGGACTCGGTTTCGCCGGGGAAGCCGGTCATCACGTCGGCGCCGACGGCACAGTCCGGCATCAGGGCGCGCGCCTTGGCGATGCGATCGGCATAGTGGCGCGGACGGTACTTGCGATGCATGCGGCGCAGCACGGTGTCGGAACCAGATTGCAGGGGCGCATGCACGTGCTTCGCTATGCGACCTGAAGATGCCATGAGTTCGAGCAGATCGTCGGAGAAATCCATCGGTTCGACGGAGCTCAGGCGCAGGCGCTCCACCGATGTTTCGTCCAGCACGCGGCGGATGAGATCGGCCAGCCGAATGCGGCCGGGGAAATCGCGTCCCCACCGGCCCAGGTTGATGCCGCTGAGGACCACTTCGCGATACTTCCTGGCGAGCGCGCCGACCTGATCGATCACCTGCTCCGCCGGAGCGCTGCGGCTGCGTCCGCGCACGAAGGGGATGATGCAAAACGAGCAGCGGTTGTTGCAGCCATCCTGAATCTTGAGATTGGGGCGCGTGCGTTCGCCGGCCGCGTCCTCCACTGGAGCCGAAAGAAAATCGTGGGCCGCGAAGATGTCGCCGACTTCGATCTGGCCGTGGTAGTCCATGGGAGCGGAAACAAGATCCGGGATTTGCGTTTTATGCGAATTACCGACGACCAGCGTCACGCCTTCGATGGCTGCCAGTTCCCGAGGAGCCCGCTGCGCATAG
The DNA here is from genome assembly GCA_049521275.1 of Bryobacteraceae bacterium. GTDB lineage: Bacteria > Acidobacteriota > Terriglobia > Bryobacterales > Bryobacteraceae > Palsa-187. The sequence continues at coordinate 4,266 of JBEKOZ010000097.1, forward strand.
CAACCGGTGACCAGAATGTGAGCGTGTGGATGATCGCGATGGAGGCGGCGCACGGTTTGCCGCACCTCGTCGTCGGCGGTCGCGGTGACGGTGCAGGTATTGAGAACGATCAGCCCCGCGTCGGCTGCGGTGGCGGCGGAAGAGAATCCTTTCGCGGCGAGGCCGGCCTCAATGGCGGCGCCATCAGCCTGAGAGGCGCGGCATCCGAAGTTCTTGACGAAGAATCGTTCCACCACCTTTAATGTTAGCTGCTCGACTTCGGAGCCGGCTAAAAGGCCGGCTGCCGCCTGAAGGCCGCCCCACAAGATGGGGAAACTCTGGGTGGTGGGAGTTCAAAGTCGCGCACTGCCAAACGCTGTAGACGGTTGTTTCCGGGGAAGCCCTATAGTAGACTTTACAGCCAGTCGTAACCAAGGAGACAACCATGAATCTGAATCAAAAATTCGGCGGCCAGTGCGTTTTAGCAATTGCAGTGGCGGCAATGTTGATCACACCTGTGCGGGCACAAAATGTCCGGAGCCTGTTTTTCTATACCATCAAACCGGATCGAGTCGGAGATTTTCTCGCCGCGACCAAGGAAAATGCGGCGGTCGAGACGAAGGGCGGGTCGGAGCGCTCCTTCTCCGTGTGGCATTCGCTGACCGGCGACAATGAGTACGTGCGCGTCGTTAACTACACTAAATGGGCGGAACTGGACCGCGGGCCGGAAGCAAAAATGAAGGATTTGGCCGCCGAGTTGCAGAGCGTCGGCACGCGAATCGGCGCGTGTATCGAAAGCTCACACCGGGTGATTGACGAATTGCTGCCGGATTTGAGTTTGCCGCCAGCCGGGGCGGTCCAAATGATCCGCGTCCTGCGAACCCGCGTGCGGCCGGATAAGGTCAACGAGTATATGGCGCTGGTGAAGAGCGAGGTGTTGCCCGCGATGAAAAAAGCCGGAGTGAAGGTCTACACGGTCTCCCAGGTGCGGTACGGCGCGCCCGGTACGGAGTTCATATCCGTCGCAGGCATCAACAACTGGGGCGATTTGGATGGAGGGACGTGGATTCAAAAGGCGATGGGCGAGGACGGATATCAACGCTTCCTGCTGAAGCTCCGGCCGTTGACCATAGAGAGCCAGGCCGATATTTATCGCCTGGTGCCCGATTCAAGCTATTCACCAGCAGCGCCTGGGAAGTGAGGGCACCAAACTCTTACGCCCGTCGGTGCCTGCATGGTCCGAAGCGAACACCTTAGTAGATACTAAAACGCATCCCTTAGTCTGAAGCTAGTGTATGTGCCTTACTATGGAGCCTTAAGGCGTATGCTAAGGCGTATTCCATCTTGAAAGCTCGGTAGAATTCCTATATTCTGTGAGCCAGTGAACGCCTCGAAAACATGCCGGCTATGCGATCAGCCTTTGCCTTTTCTTGCGCGAATCGTGCGGGCGAATTTCTGTTGCGCTCAACACGAAGAGCTCTATGCGGCGAAGCAAGCCACTCTATCGATCAATCGGATCTTGAATTTTGAGGCACCGACCGGATCAACGGCGGAATATCCGCTGGTCCCTGGCTGTGCGATCAGAATGTCAGAGACGAAACGGGCTCTGGCGCAGGCTGCTACTCCTCAAATGGCTAGGGTTCTCGGTCTAAAGGCTGAATCATTTCCATCGCAAGAGAAACGAGTGCCGGAACCAAGCTTCTCGTTGTTGCGCGGGGACATGTTTCACCCGCTCGCCTGGAGCCGCACTCGCACCGAAGAGCCTCAACTGGCCGCGTTCGTTCCTCAAAGGCCAGTGTTGCCCTTTATCCCGGAGGAGGTGCGGCCTGACGAAACCCCAGTTGGCAATGAGGTGGATATTGTCCGCTCCAGTCGAACCGCCGAAGTCATGCCGCGCGAGCAGTCCTTTTGGCCGGAACAGACCTTCGACAGAGAAACACAACAGCACCGATTGTTTCAAGCGCAGGTTGTGGGGGCGGAGATGCGATCTGCATTTTCTCTCGGCCCGGCCGGATTGACTCATGTCATAACTGCGATAGTCTACGTCAGAGACGAAAAGGTCGTGACGCCGAACCCGCTACCAGATGTATCCGCCGGCTTGTCCAGCCTTTTCGAAGCGGTTGGCCGAATGACGCCGAACGCGAGTTTGGCTGCGGCGGCGGACGTCACGCCTTCAGAACCGGGAGTAGCGATAAAAAAGGCGCGCCCTCGGCATACGTTGCGCGCAAGGCGTGTCCGACGAAAACCAGCCCGTTAAGAAGGCTTTCCAACGCAGCGCGGGGCGTTCCTAACTGCTCGGAACAATCTTATAGGGTCTTCCGGTTTGCACGGCCGATAGAAGAGCGTGGCTCAAGACCGCGTCCTTTCCCAGGAAGAAATCGACAACGTGTTTAAGAAGCTCCGCGAGGGCACGGTGGACGACGATCTTGGCAAGAAGGCTGTGGTCTACGATTTTCGGCGTCCGGACCGCATCGCGAAAGATCAGCTGCGCGCGATCCATCTGCTGAATGAGAATTTCGCGCGCGCGCTGGCGTCGAGCCTGTCCGGTTACCTGCGCGCCTACGTCGCGGTGAACCTGGTCTCGGTGGAGCAGCTCTCGTTCATGGAGTTCACGCAGTGCCTGCCTTCGCCGACGTGCATGATCTCGCTGGGCATGCGGCCGTTTGACGGCAATGCGGTGATCGAAATAAATCCGACGCTGGTGTTCCCGATTCTCGAAATGCTGCTGGGCGGTTCGGGCAAGGTTCCGACGAAGATCAATCGCGAGATCACCGAAATCGAGCAGAGCATCATGGAAGGCCTGTTGCGAATCGTCCTGCATGACTTGCGGGCGGCGTGGCATGCCGTGACTACCATCGACTTCGCGATTGAGAGTTTCGAGACCGAGCCGCAGCTGCTGCAAATTCTAGCGCCGAACGAAGCAGTGGTGGCGATCAGCATGGAAGTGCGCATCGGCGATACGGCCGGGATGATGAACATCGGCATCCCGTCCATCATCGTCAAAATGCTGCGCCAGAAATTCGACCAGCAGTGGAGTGTTCGCAAGACGCGCGCGACCGAGGAAGAACGCGCGCGCGTGCTGCGGCTGATTCGTCCGGCGACGATTCATCTTGATGCGCGCCTCGAAAGACAGAAGCTGGGGGTGGAGACGCTTCTTGCATTGAAAGAAGGCGATGTCCTGGCGTTCGATCATCCGGTCGAGCGTCCGCTGGATATCACTGTAAACGGGCGGCTGAAGTACCAGGGCGAGGTGGTTTCGGCTGGGCGCAAGCGCGGGTTTCAGATCCAGGAGCTGGTGCTGGACGAGACGGCGAAGGCCGCCGCCGGCGCGTCCCCCGCATAGTACGAATGCACTTTAAAATGCAGGGTTGCGGTATTGGAATCGCGGCCACTCTGTGGCATTCTCAATGTAGATCGAGGGCCGGTTCGGAGGACGGCCTTCGGTGCCTTGCTCAAAAATTGATCCCTACCGCGCTCACTTTGCGTGCTCGAGAGCCGCTTCGACTTCACGCCGATACCTCTCGAGTAATTTTTCATTGGGTGCTTCGAATCGCATGACCAGGACCGGTTGGGTGTTGGAGGCGCGCAGCAATCCCCAGCCTTCCTCGAATAAAACGCGCACTCCATCGACGTCGATCACCTGGTGAGTTTTCTTGAACCCGGCGGCAACGCGCGCGACCACCTGGAACTTGGTCTCGTCGGGGCAATCGATGCGCAGCTCCGGGGTCGAGACCATTTTCGGGAATCCGGCAAGCTGCGCGGAGAGAGGCTTTCCGCTGGCGGCGACGATCTCCATCAGGCGGCAGGCGGCATAGAGCGCGTCGTCGTAGCCAAAGTAGCGATCGGCGAAAAACATGTGCCCGGACATTTCGCCGGCCAGTTCGGCATGCTCTTCTTTCATTTTCGCTTTGATGAGAGAGTGGCCGGTCTTATACATGATGGGGTTGCCGCCGAGGCGCTTCAATTCGTCATAGAGGAGCTGCGAGCACTTCACTTCGCCGATGACAGTCGCGCCCGGCTTGCGGGTAAGAATTTCGCGGCCGTAAATCAGCAGCAACATGTCGCCGTAGATTACTTCGCCGTTTTCGTCGACGGCGCCAATGCGGTCCGAGTCGCCATCGAAGGCGATGCCGAGGTCGGCATGGTGGGCTTTCACGGCATCCTGAAGATGCTTCAAATTTGCGGGCACGGTCGGGTCGGGATGATGATTGGGGAAGCGGCCGTCCATATCGAAGAAGAGCTCGGTTACCTCGCAGTTCAAGCGTTCGAGGAGGCGATGCGCGACAGGTCCGGCGGTGCCGTTGCCGGCGTCGGCCACCACTTTAACGCGGCGCGCGAATTGGAACTGGGGCGCAACGGCGTCCAGATAGGCGTCGGAGATGTCGATGGTTTTATGCGTGCCCTCGCCCCAGGAGAAATCGCCGGCTTCGATCAGCTTGCGGACTTCCTGAATCGTTTCTCCGTGAAGCGTTCCGGAGCCGCAAACGGTTTTGAAGCCGTTAAACTCGGCGGGATTGTGGCTGCCAGTGATCATGATGGCGCCGTCGGCTTTAAGATGTACGGCGGAGAAATAGAGCAGGGGAGTGGGGACGACACCGACGTCGGTGACTTCGCAACCAGCGGCAAGGAGTCCTTCGAGCAGCGCGTCATGCAAGCGCGGCGAGCTGAGGCGGCAATCGCGGCCGAGGCTGATGCGGGGTCCGCTCTTGCGCTGAAGCAAGGTGCCGAGAGCGCGCCCGAGCTGGACCACGCCAGGAGTGGTCAGTTCGGTTTCTGCAATGCCGCGGATGTCGTATTCGCGGAAAATGGTCGGTTTGAGCATGGTTAAGAAGGAGTCGGAAGTCAGGAGTCAGGAGTCAGAATGCGGACCGAACTTCTATTCTACCTCCGGCTTACCGAGCGATTCCCTTTGATGAAGAATCGCAATGGCAGATCCGCGGATTTGGTGATGCCGATCCTCGCCGATGTCGCGATCTCGAATGGCTCGTTTCGCTCCGGCGCGTGAATCGTGATCGGACCTTTGGTCACATCGACGCCGTTGTGGGAGATCTTGATGCCGAGCGCTCTCGTCAATTTGCCGGGGCCGTTGGCCAGATCCTCGTCGCGTTTCGCGGCGGGACGGCGCCGGCGCATTTGGTCGAGACCGGTAAGCGGTTCGAGCGCGCGGATCAGCACGCCTCCGGCGACGCCTTCGGGCTCGCAGACAATGTTCAGGCAATCGTACATGCCGTAGATGAAGTACACGTAAGCGTGGCCCGGCGGACCGAAAATCACGCGCGTTCGTGGGGTGATGCCGCGGGCGGAATGAGCGGCGGCGTCGTCTTCGCCGAGATACGCTTCGGTTTCGACGATGCGTCCCGAGGCGTCTTCAAGCGACACAATTTTTCCCAGCAGCTCGCGCGCAACTTGCGCCGCCGGCCTCATGTAAAACGTCCTGCCGAGCGGCCGATTCACTTTTAGAGCTCGAGCTTGCCGTTGAAGACCATGTCCTTCAAATGAAACTTTTGTCTCACGATCATCGAGCCGAACCTGGTGGAGAACTCGACTTCCTTGTCGTCGACGGAGATCGGCGCGGTTCTTGGGAACAGGAAAAGCACGACTGGTTTCTGTTCATTGCCGCCGCTCTGGACGTCCGAAACCGCGATCGGATCTTTTCCCTTCACGCTGAGAGTGGTGTTCTTGAGGAGCGCGTCTCTCATCCTCTCGCCTCCGCGGCCCGACCCTCCCGGTAGCCCGCTGACCAAAACTCCATAATATTTCTGTTCCTCGTCCACCATTTTTTTGGCCTCGGCCGAGGTGCCCGCCTCCGCGCCATACTTCGTTTTCGCCACTGCCTCACGCACGGGGAGCGCGGTTCGCCAGCTTAGGGTGAGAATCACGGTGCCGCTGGCCACGGTTGCGCCGCCGCTAAGGTCCTGCACTTGCCCGTGCTGCCCCGCGCCGCCGCTGCCAAGCGTCGAGTCGAGATCCCCGCCGCTCCGCTTGGCGCGGCCGGTGTCCGGGCCGCCGACGGCGCCGGTCGACACCGCGATTTGCTTCGACCACGGAGAATTAGTTTCCATCTTCTGCGCTTCTTTGTCGCTCCAGTCGGTGAACGGTTTGGCTTGCCAGAAGTCCGCCGCCCACAGGCAGATCGCGGCCGCGAGGAACGGAGGGACAAACTTTTTCATCGCATGATTCCAACCACGTTAGTATACCGCTACACTGGTTTCGCATGCGGCTGTTCACGGCCATCGATCTGCCGGAGGAGATGCTGG
>JBEKOZ010000098.1:0-10420 GCA_049521275.1 Bryobacteraceae bacterium
GCGATATTCGCCGGCCTGGTGCGCGGCATGTGACAGGAGACGCATTCACCGGCCGCCGGATGCTTTCGCGCGGTGAATAGATCCGCGTGGCAAGTGAGGCAAGCGGTCCGGACTTCTTCGGCGCGATTCGTTGCCGAAGAATGGGGATCGTGGCAGGTGCCGCACCACAGGTGCCCGGAGCTTTCGCGCGCGCACCGGCTGAGGGACAACTGCTCCGACTGGCTGACCGCTTTCTCCCCGAAATCGGGCGCGGTCCGCACCAGGTAAGTAGAGAAAACGGACTCGAGAGTACTGCCCGCTGGGAAATCCTGCCAGCTCTTGCCGGGATTCAGGATGCGCACTTCCCCTTCGAGGTGACACTGTTCGCACACGCTATCGCGGGCGGCGGGCGCCAGCTTTCGCGGATTCACGATGGACCCTGGCACAGGTTTTTCCAGGTGAGCCTGCGCGGGGCCGTGGCATCGTTCACAGGAGATCGGCGAGAGTGCCGGCTGGCGGAACTGGTTGTCGGTGCCCGGCACCAGATTCACGGAATTGGAGTGGCAAAACGCACAGCCTTCCGTGATGGGATGGGTGAAATCGAGCACCCGTTCGGGCTCATACCCGGGCGTGACATCCCAAACCTCCGCCTGCGAATAGTAGGACGCGGGCGACTGGAACAGGAACGGAGGAATGGCGATCAAGTAACTGAAGCCGACTTTACCGGCGCCGATGGCGTAGGCGACGGGATACTCGGCGGTCAGGCCGCGTTCGGTGAGGCGGTGAATCATTACACCATCGGCGTTGTGGCGGACTTCGATTTTCGAATCGGAAGGCGCGTGGTGCAGGCGGCCATCGGGCTGGTCGGCGACGGTGTGGAGCGAACGGGCCATGGGGCTGCGGGCATACGCTTCCACTTCCCGGGGATGGCAGGCGGCGCAGGGATGGTTTTGCGCTTCGACGGGAAGACATAGCAGAGCGGCGAAAATCAGATTATTTGCCACCTGGATCACGCAGCTTCTGCGATTCCTCCAGCATCCTGCGGCCTTCCTCGGCCTTGCCCGCCTGGATCAGCACTTGGCCGAGCATATAGTGAGCCTGATAATTGCCCGGGTCCATTTTAATCGCGCGCCGCAGCATGCCTTCGGCCGACCCCAGGTCCCTCTTCTTGAAGTACGCCTTGCCCAGCAGAATGTAGGGTCCGCTGTAGTCCGGATTCAGCCAGACGGCTCGCTCCAAAGGCGGAATTGCTGCGTCCCAATCCTCGCGGCGGGTATAGGCGTCGCCGAGTTTATAATGGGCCATCGCGAAATCCGGGTTGAGCGAAATCTCCTGCCGCATCTCCGCAATCCCCTTGTCGATTTCGTTGCGGAAGATGGCCATCATCCCAAGCATGTAATGAGCCTGCGGAATTTTCGGATCGAGTTCCAGCGCGCTCGCCAGTTCCGTTTGCGCGAACTCCTCGAATTCCTGCCGCATCATGAACTGCGCTGTGAGTAAATGCGCCGCGGCTGATTCGACCGGCACGCCGAACATGGCGGCGAACGCGGCTCGGGATTTTGCCGGCTCCCGCTGCTGGATGTAGCAGTTGCCCAGCATATAGAAAACCTCGTTGATGCGCACTCCGTCGTCGACGGCTTTCTGAAGCCAGGCGGTCGCCTCCGGCGTATGCGCAGTCATGTAGTAACTCTGGCCTAAAATCACCGCGGACTCGCGATACTCCGTCGAGCCGGGCTTCTCGGCGGCCACCGCGCGTTCCAGTGTCTCGATGCTCTTTACAAACTGGCGTTGCTTGTAAAATTCCACTCCCGCGGAGTGGTCGTCGCCAATCAGGAACAGCAGGAAAATGCCACTCAGCATAATCCCCAGTATAATTACGACAAGCTCGATGTTTCGCCGGATTCTTTTCTTCGCCGCCTTGCTGTCGATCGCCGCGAACGGGCAAACGGCAGCCGAACTGAAGCAGCAGGCCGACGCATTGAAGGCCCAAGGCGACGCCGCCGGCGCCCTCGAGCTCATGGAAAAGGCAGCCGAGGCCGATCCGACTTCGGCGGCATTCGAGGATGAGATCGGCTTTCTGCTGGCCGTGCTCAAGCGCAACCCCGAAGCGAAGCCGCACTTTGAACGAGCCATCCAGATGGAACCCGGCTACGCCGCGGCGCACTATCATCTGGGGGTTCTTTTCTGGCTGGAGAAAGATCCGAACCGCGCCATTCCGCTTTTTCAGACGGCGGTCCGGCTCGCGCCCGTGGTCTTCGATTACCGCCTCAAGCTCGGCCTCGCGTTTTCGGGCGTCTCCCACTACAACGAATCGGTGACCGAACTCAAGGCCGCGACCGCGCTCGAGCCCGGCAATGCCTCCGCGTGGAACTCCCTGGGCCTCTCCCTGCAACAGACCGGCGCATTCGCGGAAGCTCGCGACGCCTATCAAAATGCCGTCGCGTTGAATCCAGCCGATCCGCTCGCGCTGAATCGTTACGGGTTCATGCTGATCCAATCCAGGGAACCGGAAAAGGCTCTGGAACAGTTCCGCAAAGTGTTGGAGATCGACGGCGCCAACACCGAAGCGATGATCAACATCGGACTCACCTATCTGAAGACCGGCGAATACGGCAAAGCGGAGGCCCAGTTCCGTGCCGTCATCAAGGTGGACCCGAACTCCGCGGTCGGCCACTACAATCTGGGGCTGTCTCTCAAGCAGCAGGACGATTTGGAATCGGCGAAAAAAGAGTTCCTTGACGCCATCCGGCTGGATAACGATTTACCCGAAGCCCATTACACGCTCGGGATGACAGTCTGGCAGCTTGGCGATTTCGACGAGACTGCCAAACAGATGCACGCCGCCATCGCGCAGCGGCCCGATTACGGAGAGGCTCACTATCTGCTGGGCACGGCATTGAAGCAAAGTGGCGACCCTGACGGGGCTCTCAAAGAGCTGCGCGAGGCAGTTCGCCTGCTGCCTGATGATCCAGGACCGCTCAATATGATTGGTCAGCTTCTGCGCGTCCAGGGCGACCTTGAAGGCAGCAAACAGGCCTTCGCCGAGGCCGCGCGGATCAAGCAGAAAAAAGAAGCCGAGCAATCCGAAACCCTGCGGCAAAAGAAATAGCGAGCGTACTCGCCAGTCCGCATGCTTACCAGGCTGCGGAAAAAGTCTTCTGAGGGCTCAAAATGGCAAAATTCGGGGGTAGCAAAATGTATCCCCGAGGCTCGATGATCGCGCACAGCGCGTCTAATTGCGTCGCCGATTTATCGATCGGCATTGACAAAGACTTTTTCCGCAGCCTGTTACGCATGGCGGTTCAGGGTTGAGTGCGTGCTGTCTTGTGGGGCGGCCAATTATGGCGGCAAGCCGGCGTTCAGCCGGCGCTGGTGGCCGCCCTGAAAGGACGGCTGCCGCCAGAATTGGCGACTCCACAAGAGCCAGAAAATGACACGGAACCGCCATGCGTAAGCATGCGGACAGACGTGCTACGGCGTGCGCATGTGCACCGCGACCAGTTGGCTGGACACCGGCACCCCGCGGCTGACGCTCACCCGCAGCAAGGCCTCGAACGGCATAATCTCGGCGCCCGCGCGCCGCACTTTTTTCAATAACTGCTCTACGCTCGTCCCGCTGCACACATATTCGACGGCGGCCTGGGTCCCTATCGTGGTGATACCGGCCAGCGTCATCACCCAGTGCTCCCGCGTAGGACCTGGCATCAAGCCGATGACGGCATAATCTTCCGTCAGGGGAAGACCCGCGGTAGTGAAATACCCCTCCTGCTCACCCGCCGCCGGATGCAGATTGACGATCCTCAGATCCGCTTTGCGCGAGCCTGAGTCGCCCCGGCGAAATTGAAACTCCTGCATGGCCGGCAGATCCCTTAATGTCAGGTTTTCCGACGGCGATCCGACGAAGATCAGGTCGTTGTTCTTCACGTCATCCATGGCGAGCAGGCGGCCGCGTTTGACCACCACACCATGCTCCAACTCCGTGAATAACTGATCGAGCTCGTGAATGGCCATCACCTCGCCGATTCCCGTGTAGTGGTCGAAGATCGCATCGCGCTTGTCCTTGGCGGGGTCCAGATACCGCAGACCGGTTTCCGGCCGGCCGACGAACTCCGCGTTGGAGAAGACGATCCATGTCCGTTCTGGAGCGCCGGTAAACACGCGCCAGAATGCCTTTAAAGGCGCAGGGACCTCCGGGCGCGCCTCGGCCACCGGCGCCGGGCGGTTGCGAATCACCCACGCCAGGGACGCAATCAGGCCGCAACAGAACATCACGAGCAGCCAGGCGGCGATTTTGTAGGGGTTGCGCCGCACCACCGGCGATGGTTCGGGCCGGCCGATTTCGGGCTGCTGTGGAACCACCTCCGCGGGAACGCGGGCATGGACCGTCACCGAGTAGGCGCCTCGCGGAATCTCCACGATGACGTCGTCGTGCGCTCCGGGTCCGGCGTAATATTCCGCCAGTTTCGCGCGCAGACGGCTGGTCTGCACCCGCACCGTCGAATCGAGGCGCGGATCGAAGTCAGCGGCGCGCCCGAACACTTCCGTGGCGATCTGATACTCTTTGACCGAATGGCCCCGCTCACCCACCGAATGGCTCGCCAGGTATCCGAGCAGTTGACAGAGAGACTCCGACCCGCGGAGCACCTCGCTGTTGACAATCCTGCCAACTTCCGAAATGAGCGGTTCCCGCAACGCGGGGGAAACGCCTGTTACCGCCATGCAACATACTTTAACACCTCTGCAAACTAATTACAATCAGACGGTTTAGTCCCGGTAACAGCGTCATACTGTGATCGAACTTGAAACCGGAGCGTCCAGGCATCACACTTCCAAAAGCCTAGTGTGTATCTATTAGGGTCGACGGCTTTATAGAGGACTGATCTGCTGTTCGTGGTTAGTATTGACAGCAGGTCAAAAGTAGTTATATAGTCAGCAAGACAAGTAGTTGACTTCCATTAGGGTCGGGTCTCGCACGCCCTTTTGGGGTTCAATGCAGGGGAAAAGGGGAAACGTCATGTTCAGGCAACGTAGCCGCATGCTCCTGATCGGTTTGGCAATCGCGCTTAGCTTCAGCGCGACGATCGGTTATGCGCAGCAAGTATTCGGCAGCATTTTCGGCACCGTAACGGATCCGGCTGGATCCGTGGTCGCCAACGCAAAAATAACCATTACTGACTTAAACAAAGGCACCAAGTTCGAGGTGGTGACGGATTCCGCGGGCAACTATAACAAAGGTCAACTGGTTCCCGACACTTACACAGTGACCATTGTGGTGCCAGGTTTCTCGCGTGTCGTGTCCAGCAGGGTGGAAGTGCGCGTGGACGAAGCGGCCCGTTTTGACGCGGCATTGAAAGTCGGCGAAGTGACCACGGAAGTGGAAGTGACTGCGGCAGCGCCGCTGCTTCAGTCTGACCGCGCCGACGTGGCGCAGACCTACACCTCCCAGGAGATCAACGAACTGCCGAATATCGGACGCAACATGCAGGAGATGGAACTGTTGCAGCCCGGCACTGCGAAACTCGGCTGGCAGCACGCCTCCGACGAGAATCCGCAGGGAAGCGTGCAGATGATCATCAGCGGCCAGTTATTCGACACCATGGGCTACGAGTTGGACGGCACGACGAATCAGGACCCGATTCTGGGAATCATTGTCATCAACCCGACGTTCGATTCGATAGCCGAAGCCAAACAGTCGCTTCAGAACTTTGACGCCGAGTTCTCTTACGTCGGCGGCGGCACGACCTCGTACTCCACCAAATCTGGGACGAATGCTTTCCATGGCGATGCTTTCGAATATCTACAGCTCAATACTCCCGGGTTCACCACCTTCGCTGCGAATCCGTTCGTGGGCCTGCCGGCGCCCCTTTACCGGCAGAATCAGTTCGGCGGTGCGATCGGCGGCCGGATCATCAAGGATAAATTGTTCTTTTTCGGCGATATGCAGTTGAACCGGCAGGCGCTGGGCGGTTCGCTGGTGACCAGCGTGCCCGATGCCTTGAATCGAACCGGCAACTTCAGCGACTGGCTGGCGTACAATCCGGTCTATCAGATTTATGACCCGACTACGGGGAACACCTCGACGGGCGTGGGACGCACCCCATATCCGAACAATACGATTCCCACGGCTCAGCTATCCTCGCAGGCGAACGCAATCATGGCCTACTGGCCGCTTCCGAACACGCAACAGATCTCGGGCGCGCCTTTCGTCAACAACTACGCGGCGACCGGCGATGTGGCGGTCACCGGCAACGACTTTGATACTCGCGAAGACTACTATTTCAATCAGAAGAATGTGTTTTTTGGCCGCTACAGTTCTCAAGCCTATACGCAGGTTGCACCGGGCGCATTCGGATTGGAGGCCGGCGGGCCGAACTTCGGGAATTATGCCGGCAATTCGAATTCCCACCAACAGAGTGTCGCGATCGGCTGGACCAATAGCATCAGCGCGACCATGGTGAACGAATTCCGTTTCGGCTGGATGAAATATCACGTGTTCGACGTTCCGAACGGTTTCGGCACGGACCCGGCGACCACAGCCGGAATTCCCGGTCTGAATCTCGACAAGACTTACACGTCGGGCATGCCTTACTTCGATGTCCCCACGCCGAACGATTCGATGCAGCTCGGCTACGCGCTGGGGGTCAATCAGTGCAACTGCCCCTTGACGCAGACCGAAACCCAGTTTCAGTTTGTGGATAACTTCTCGAAGACCATCGGGAAACACACCATTAAAGTCGGCACGGACCTGCGCTATGCGCAGAACCTCCGGGTGCCCAGCGACACCCACCGCGCGGGCGAACTTACCTTCAACGGCGGGCTCACCGGCGATGTTCCCGTGGCGGGCCAGAGTCAGACGCAGGGTATCGGACTGGCTACTTTCTTGTTGGGAGACGTGACCAACTTCGGCCGCTACGTCAGCACCAGCACCAATGCGATGGAACGCCAGCCGCGCTTGTTCTTTTACGGCCAGGACGAATATCGCCCGACTTCGAAGCTGACCATCAACTTCGGCTTGCGCTGGGAGCTGACTTTCCCGGAGAGCGTCAACGGCCCGGGTAACGGCGCGACACTCGACCTGCAAAACGGACTCATGTATGTATTCGGCGAGGGTGGCGTGTCCTCTCACGGCATTCAGAACATGAACTATAAGAATTTCGCTCCTCGCCTTGGAGTGGCGTACCAGCTCGATTCGAAGACCGTCATCCGGACGGGGTTTGGAATCGGCTACGATCTGGGCGTTTTCGGTTCGAACTTCGGCCACAACGTGACGCAGAACCCTCCCACGCTCTCCAATCAGAGCGTGCAGCCTCCGAATGGCTTCACCGATGTATTTACGCTGTCTCAGGGTCCGCCCACCCTGGCGCCGATTGACGTGAGCTCCAGTGGAACGTTCCCGCTCCCTCCGGGCATCAATCCGAAGTTCCGTCCCGCGGTCATCACTCTGCCTACGACCTACATGTACAACATCACCGTTCAACGGCAGCTAACCCACAAAATAGCGGTCACGGCGGGCTATGTGGGTAACCAAAACCGGCATGGATTCATCGGCACAGGCCAAAGCGTCAATCCGAACGAGGCAGTCTTTGTGCCAGGAGTGAGTAACACCAACCTGGATCGCCCGTATTACAACATTTTTGGCTGGACGAACGATCTTTCCTACTATTGCAACTGCTCCAACGAAGACTACAACTCGTTCCAAAGCACGGTACAGATCCGGGCCCTCCAGGGCTGGACGTTGCAGGGTAGTTATACCTACCAGCGTCAGTGGGGTGATGGCTGGCAGTATGATTCCAACTATTACTTCGAGTATGATCGTGCCGCCGGCAAGGGCTACACCAGCCAGCTGCCCCGGCAGCAGTATACGTTCTCGCAAATCTATCAGATTCCGTACGGCCACGGCCAGAAATACGGAGCCTCGATCAATAAGTTCGCCGACTACGCGATCGGCGGCTGGATGGTCAGCGGCATCATGACCTATTACAGCGGATTCCCCTGGCAGCCCACGCTCGAGAATTACGGTTCCGGGATTCAGCCCAACGTGGGTCCCAACAACCGGCCTGACATTGGATCGGGAAGTGTTTACAGCGGGGCGCTAGGCAACCGCCACCAATGGTTCGTAGGCGGCGTAGGCGGCGCGTTCCTGTTCCCGGCCTCCAACACTTTCGGAAACTATCCGATTGATGTGCTGTTCGGCCCGCAGTTCATCCAGCAGGATCTGTCGATCTCGAAGACGTTCCGACTGACCGAGAAGATCGGATTTGTCCTCCGCACCGATGCCAGGAACGCCTTCAACCATACCAACCTCGGTGGGCCGAATAGTGACGTTCAAAGCCCGAGCGCCGGTCAGATTACGGGACTTGCCGGAGGCGGGTTTATGCGCTCGTTGCAGTTCTCGGGCACTGTCAGATTCTGAGGAAGCTTTCAGGACGCTTTAACCGGAGCCGGTGGGACGCAAGTTCCACCGGCTTTACTTCATTATGAAGACATTTGCGGCAGTTTTATTTTGCGTTGCGGCGGCGTCCGCGCAGGTGCGGATTTTCACCTCCGTCGACACCTCCGCGGCGACTCCCAACGGCATTGAAATCCGCAGCGGATCGGCGATTCTCAACGTCACCGCCCTGCGCGACGACGTGCTGCGCATCCGCCTGGGTCCCGAGGGCAGCCTGCCGGAGGACGCGTCGTGGGCCGTCCTGCCCGGCGCCCGGACCGCGCGAGTCCCGGTAACATCCCTCAACGATGCGGCGTCCGTCGGTTTTTCGACCGCGAAACTCCGCGTGTCCGTCGACAGGGCCACCAGCCGGATGACCATCAGCGACCTCGAAGGCCGCGTCCTCTCCTCCGATACGACGGGACGGCCCGTCGAATACCACGGCGATAGTTTCCGGATCTATAAGGATATGCCGGAGAACGAACATTATTTCGGCTTGGGCGACAAGACCGGTCCTCTGGATCGCCGCGGCATGGCGTTCACGCTCTGGAACACCGACACGGGATTTCAGGAGAGCACCGACCCCATCTACAAAAGCATTCCCTTTTTTATCGGCTTTCGCGCCGGCCGCAGCTACGGCCTGCTGTTCGACAGCACCTGGCGCTCCAGTTTCGATTTCGGCAAGGAAGTTCGCGACAGCTACTCGTTTGGCGCCGAAGGCGGTCCGATCGATTACTACTTCATCGACGGGCCGGAGCCCAGGCACGTGGTCGAGACCTACGCCTGGCTAACGGGCACCGCGCCCCTGCCGCCCTTGTGGGCGTTGGGCTTTCAGCAGTCCAGATACAGCTACGAATCGGACGCGAAACTGCGGCAGATCGCGTCTCGTCTGCGCGCAGACCATCTTCCCGCGGACGTGCTCTACCTGGACATCGATTATCAAAATAAGAATCGTCCGTTCACCGTGAACCCGGACGCGTTCCCCGACCTCGCCAAACTCATTTCCGATATGAAGGCCCAGCAGTTTCACCTGGTCTTGATCACGGACCTGCATATCGCGAACCTGCCCAACGCCGACTACGCGCCATACGACGAAGGCATAAAAGGCGACCATTTTCTCAAGAATCGCGATGGCAGCATCTATACCGGCATCGTGTGGCCCGGCCCCGCCGTGTTTCCCGACTTCACCCACACCCCTTCCCGCGAATGGTGGGGGACGCTTTATAAACACTTCTATTCCATCGGCGCCGATGGCTTCTGGAACGATATGAACGAGCCGGCCGTTTTTCAGACCGCCACGAAAACCATCCCCCTCGATGTCACCGGCCGCATCGATGAGCCCGGATTTCGATCGCGCATCGTCACCCAGCGTGAGGCCCACAACGTCTTCGGCATGGAGAACTCGCGCGGCACCTACGAAGGCCTCCTGAAGCTGAACCCCAACCAGAGGCCCTTCGTCCTGACCCGTGCCACCTACGCCGGCGGCCAGCGCTACGCCGCCACCTGGACCGGAGACAATCGAAGCACCTGGAACCATCTGCGCCTCAGCACTCCCATGCTGCTGAATCTCGGCCTGAGCGGCTTCGCCATCGCCGGCGACGATATTGGCGGGTTCAGCGGTTCCCCGCCCATGGATCTGCTCACCAAATGGATTGAGATCGGCTCCTTCAACCCCATTTTTCGCGATCACACCGAGAAAGGCACCAACCCTCAGGAACCCTGGGTCGGCGGCCCCGCGCACGAAGCCATCCGCAGGCGTTTCATTGAGGAGCGCTACCGCCTGATGCCCTACATCTACACGCTCGCCGAAGAAAGTTCGCGCGACGGCATGCCGCTGATGCGCCCTTTGTTTTTCGAGTTCCCCCATGTCGACCTCGACCCCGGCAACGAGTTTATGTGGGGGCCGAGCATCCTGGTCGCGCCTGCGATGTTCGAGGAAGATCCGCAAAATTATTCGGCGAAACTTCCTTCCGGCGACTGGTACGATTACTGGACCGGCAAAAAGATTTCAGG
>JBEKOZ010000099.1:0-10419 GCA_049521275.1 Bryobacteraceae bacterium
GTCAAGCGCGCGCCTTGCAGAAACGGCCGTGTCTCGTCGGCGAAGACGTCGATCTTTTTGCCCGCTTCCGCCGCCGCGCGAATCACTCCCAGCGCGGTCCCATATCCCGCCGTCGCCAGCGCGCCCGCGTTGCAGTGCGTCAGCACCGTCTTGCCGTCGGGCACCAGCGCCGCCCCATGCTTTCCCATCGCCCGGCAAATCGCGATGTCCTCCAGCCGGATATTCTTCGCCTCCTCGATCATGCGCCGGACAAGTTGCTCGCGCGGGACGCCGTTGAGAGACGCCCGCAGCGCGCGCATTCTGTCGATCGCCCAAAATAAATTCACGGCCGTCGGCCGCGTACTCCCGAGGGTGTCGCACACGCGCTCGAAATCGGCGTCTTCCTGCACGCCCAGCGCCACGCCCATCGCCGCCGCCACGCCAATCGCCGGGGCCCCGCGTATCACCATCGACCGGATCGCCACCGCCACTTCCACGTAGCTCCGGCAGGTGACGAACACCTGTTCCCGGGGCAGGCGCGTCTGATCGATCATCACCACGCCCGCGTCGGTCCACTCAATTGTTTCGACCATGAAATTCTATTCTCTCATCAGCTCGCAAGCGGAAGAGGCTGCGGAAAAACTCTTAGAGATCGCTCCCTGTGGTCGCGGCTCGGAATCGGCTTTACGTTAGATCAATCGCTTGCTGAGCCGCGACCGCAGGGAGCGATCACCCGACGCGCCTTCTGCACCCGGCTGCTACTCTGAATGCAGTGACGCGCAAGCGATTCGAATGGAAACTCCGCGACCGCTCCCTCAATCTGGGAGACCGCACCCTGATTTTCGGAGTGCTCAACGTCACCCCCGACTCTTTCTCCGACGCAGGATCCTATCAGGACCCCGACCGCGCCTTCGCCCGCGCCTTTGAGCTCGAAGAGCTGGGCGCAGACGTCATCGATATTGGCGCCGAATCCACGCGTCCCGGCTCCGTCCGCATCTCCGAAGCCGAAGAGCTCCGCCGCCTCATCCCGGTGCTCAAGCGCCTGAAGGGCAAGTTGTCGATCCCGATCTCGGTCGATACCTACAAAGCCTCCGTCGCCGAAAAAGCCTTTGAATTCGGAGTCGAAATTATCAATGACCCCAGCGCGCTTACCTTCGATTCCGATCTTGCCCGCAAAGTTTCCAACGCCGACGCCGGACTCATCCTGAATCACATGCGTGGTACGCCCGAAACCTGGGCCAAGCTCCCGCCGCTCAAGGATCTCATCCGCACCGTCCGCTCCGAGCTGGACGCCGCGGCCCATCGCGCGACGCTCTCGGGCGTCGACCGGAAGCGCATCGTGGCCGACCCCGGCCTCGGCTTCGGCAAGCGCCGCGAGCAGAACTCCGAAATTGTGGCGCAGCTCGGCGAGCTTGCGCGTCTCGAGCTGCCCATTCTCGTTGGACCCTCCCGCAAGCATTTCGTCGCCCGGGAGTCGACCGACCTGACCGAGTTCGCGACCGCCGCCGCGGTCACCGCCGCGATCATCAACGGCGCGCACATGGTGCGCGTTCATGACGTGAGGGCCATGCGAGCGGTCGCGGAAGTGGCCGACGAAATCCTCCGCGCCGGCGCCGCCGAGACGCCGGATAGCAACGTGTCCCACGGTTCGCTGCGCCGCCCGACGTGATTACCGCCTCTGACAACCCGCGCAATAATGCGTCCCGCGGCCCGCGACAACGATCCGCTTGATGGCCGCTCCGCACTGCGAGCATGGCTCTCCCTCGCGTCCATACACGCGGTGCAGCATCTGAAAATCGCCGCGATTCCCGTCCGCATCCACGTAATCGGAAATAGAGGAGCCGCGATGTTCGATGGCCATGGTCAACGTATCAACCATCGCGCGGTGGAGCTTCGCCGCGCGCGCCGCGCTCAGCCGCGAGGCGTGCGCCAGCGGATGAATGCCGGACGAAAACAGAATCTCGTCGACGTAAATGTTTCCCAGCCCCGCGATGAACGCCTGGTTCAGCAACAGCGCCTTCATGCGGGTCTTTCTCGTTCGTAGGCGCGCGGAAAACTCCGCCAACCCCACTGTCAGCGGCTCCGGACCAAGCTTCGCGACCCGCGCATGGCCCCACTCGATTCGGCCGAACTGGCGCGGATCGTCATAGAGCAGCACTCCATCGTCCAGGGTGAAGACCCCGTGAGTGTGCGGCGTCTGGACGCCCGAAACCAGCAACTTTCCGGTCATGCCGAGATGGACCGCGATCCCGCCTTCGTCGAACGCGATCACGATAAACTTGCCGCGCCTCGAAACGGATTCAATCCGGCGCCCCGCGATCCGCTGAGCCAGCTTCGCGCGATTCCCCGGCGTTACGAAGCGCGAAGTAAACCGCGCCGACACAATGCGCCGCCCGATTAAGTAAGGAGCAACCGTCCGAACAACCGTCTCGACCTCGGGTAACTCAGGCAAATTTTATTCTCGACAGGTGGGGCAGCGCCATACGCTGTCTACGGCACATCGATCAATATATCGTCGCCGTCTAACTTCACGGGAAACATCGCGAGCTTTACATTCTCGTCGTAATCGTTCACGCCCGTCCGGCAATAATAGGCCCATTCATGCCACGGGCAAACGAGCCTGTCGCCGTCGATATTCCCCTGCCCCAGCGGGCCACCCGCATGCGGACAGATGCCTTCTAGGGCGCTGAGTTCTCCGCCCACATTGCAGATCGCATACGTACCCTCGCGGACTTCGGCCTCCATCACCGAGCCGGGCGGCAGCGCTGCCAGAGATCCAACCTTCACAAATGCCATATTTGTTTTTGTACCATTTGTTTTCCGATCGGCGTTAATCCGCGTTCATCCGCGGCCATTCAAATTTCTTCCTCCGGCGCTTTCCTATGCTTCGGCTTCTTCCTCTCCACCTTCGGCACAATCGCCCGGGAAGCCTTCACCGGGCCCACCCGTTCCCGCGCGATGGCCCGCACTTCTTTTCTCCGGTCGAATTTTACTTTCCTCTTCGCCATACCCGCCTATGCTACATTAGGAACTGAAGGAGGCCGCATGCTAAAATCTATCGGCTTGCCTGAGCTACTGGTTATCCTGGTTGTCGCCTTGTTGCTGTTTGGCGGCAAGAAGATTCCCGAGGTCGCCAAAGGCTTGGGAGAAGGTATCCGCAACTTCAAGTCATCCTTGAAGGGCGAAGATGATCACCCCCCGGAACGACCCGAAGATAAGAAGCCGGCGTAAGCGCTTCCTGGCCTCGCCAGCAGTACCGGCGGACCTCACTCGGTTTTCGAAACAACAAAAAACCCCGCGGCGGCAGAATCAGCCTCGCGGGGTTTTTCATTGCTGCGATATTCGAAACGGTTATTTCTTTGCCTTCGGCGGAACAATCGAGTCCTTCACCGCTTTCGCGACGCGGAACTTCACCACTTTCTTCGCCGGAATCTTGATCGCTTCGCCTGTCGCCGGATTGCGGCCAATGCGCGCCTTGCGATCGACGCGGACCAGCCGGCCGATGCCAGGCAATACTGCTACACCACTCTTCTTGGTTTCCTTGATGGCCAGTTCGGCATAGGCGAGTGTGAATGCCTTCGCCGTCTTGTTCGGTACTTCGACCGCGGCCGCCAGCTCTTTGATCAATTGCGATTGCGTCATTTTTGTTGCTGCCATAATTCTCCTTTTTTTCGATTCTCCCGGATTGACACGATGTGTCACGATGCGTTTCCACACGCCCCTTGGAACGCGCCTGAAACCCGCATTTGCAACTAAATGATAAGGGATCGGCAAACCCGGTGTAAAGGGAAATATGCGAGGAAAGCCCGATTTTTCAGGGCTTTTTCGCATGCCGGTGCACGCGGGCGCGGGTCTGCTACAATACGAAGAAAAGGCGAATGAACGACTTACGGCAACTCATCGAAGATATCAACCGCAAGTACGACTCCCGCCCGCTGCCTCCGCCACGCCGCATTCCGGTCGAGGAATTCCTGCCAGGCGAGGAGATCGAGACCGCCTTTGGCCGTCATTTCGAGACCGAGAAATTATGGGAGCATCATCGTCATCATGGCAGCGCCGACATCGGCGCGCTGGCTACGCTCCCGCCCGATCTATTGTCGGCGATCGCGTCCGAAATGCCCTCCGCGGCCCCGGAAACATGGGCTTTTCTCGATACTGAGACCACCGGCCTTTCGGGCGGCATCAGCACCTGCGCGTTTCTGGTTGGCGTCGGACGCATTACGAGAGAAGGCTTTCGCGTGCGCCAGTTCTTCATGCGCGGCTACGGGGAAGAAGCCAGCCTGCTCGATGGCCTCGCGCGCCATCTCAAGAATTTCCGGGCGCTGATCACTTATAACGGCGTGGCTTTCGACCGGCCGCTGCTCGAATCGCGCTATCGCCTCAATCGCGCGCCCTCGCCCTTCGGCCGGCTGCCGCATCTTGATTTGCTGTACGGCGCGCGCCGCTTGTGGAAGCTCCGGTTCGATAGCTGCCGCCTGGTGGATCTCGAAAATCAAGTCCTGGGGGTCGAGCGCAAGGGCGACATTCCCGGCGCACTGATTCCCTACGTCTACTTCGAATACCTGCGCACGAAATGGATCGAGCGCCTGGTTCCGGTCTTCCACCACAACGCGCTCGATATCCTGACGCTGGCCTGCCTGACCGGAATCGTCCCCAACGCGTTCAAAGACGCGGCCGGATGCACCAACGGAGCCGAGCTGATCGGCATCGCCAGATGGCTGCGGGAAACCGGCGACATCGATCGCGCGCTGCCGCTGTTCCGCCGGGCCATGGAATCCGGCCTCCGCGATGAACTGCTGTTCCGGACCTTGTGGGACATCGCCAAGCTGGACCGCGCGGCGGCCAAAGAAATCTGGACCGATCTCGGATCGTCGAAGAATCCGTATCGCGTCAAAGCGCTTGCGGAGCTGGCCAAGCACGAGGAACACACCGAAAAAAATTACGCCCAAGCCTTGAAGTTCACCCGCGACGCCATGGCCATTCGACCGTCGCCGGAGCTGGAAAAACGGGAGCAGCGCCTAAAAACAAAACTCAAGTCTCTTTAGCCCGATCGAAATCCCCGAACGTCTTCCCTTCGTTCGCGAGCTTTTTCAGTAAAGGCGCCGGAGCCCACAGTTCGCCGTGCCGTTTCTCGAACTCCTCGATTTTGGTCAGGACATTTTTGAGCCCCACGGTATCGGCGTAGAACATCGGTCCGCCACGCCAGGCCGGGAAGCCATAACCATTCAAGTAAACCACGTCGATGTCGACTGAGCGCAGGGCGATGCCCTCTTCGAGAATCCGGGCGCCTTCATTTACCAGCGCATAGATGGTGCGCTCGATGATTTCTTCGTTCGAGACCGCGCGGCGGTCGATGCCGGCTTCGCGCGCCAGTTGATCGATCAAGGCCGTCACCAGCGGGTCGCCCGACGGCTTGCGATTCTCATCATAGTGATACCAGCCGGCGCCGGTTTTCTGACCGAAGCGGCCCATTTCGCACAACCGATCGGCCACCAGCGGGACGCGAACTCCTGGCTTTTCAAGGTGTTTGAACTCTTTGCGGATGCGCCAGCCGACGTCGAGCCCGGCCAGATCGCCCATCGCCAACGGGCCCATCGCCATGCCGAAATCGTAGAGCGCGGTATCGACCTGCTCGACGGCGGCGCCTTCTTCGACCAAAAACTGGGCTTCGCGGCCATAACTGTGGATCATCCGGTTCCCGATGAAACCACGGCAGTTACCAGCCAGGACACCTACTTTGTTCAACTTCTTCGCCAGGCCCATGGAGGTGGCGATGACTTCCTTGCTGCTGGCTTTCCCACGTACGATCTCCAGCAATTTCATGACGTTCGCGGGGCTGAAGAAGTGATGGCCGATGACCATTTCGGGACGCGTGGTGGCCGAGGCGATTTCGTCGATATCGAGCGTCGAGGTGTTGGAGGCCAGGATGCAGTCCGGTTTCGCTATCTTATTCAATTCGCTGAAGATCTGCTTCTTCAGGGCCATGCCCTCAAAAACGGCTTCGACGATGATATCGGCCTGCTCAAAACCGTCATAAGTGAGTCCTAAAGTGATCTTATCGAGCCTTAATTGCATGGTTTCGGCACTAAAACGACCCTTATTTACGCTATTTTGATAGTTCTTTTTGATGATCGCGAAGCCCCGGTCGAGCGCTTCCTGGGTGGTTTCCTTGATGATCACCGGGATCCCGGCGTTGGCGTAGTTCATGGCGATGCCGCCGCCCATGGTTCCGGCGCCGATTACCGCCGCTTTGCGGATGTCGTAGGTTTTGGTTTCTTTCGGAATGTCCGGAATCTTGGCGACGATTCTCTCGCCGAAAAACGCGTGGATGAGCGCTTTCGACTGGGTCGAAAAAAGGCACTCCTGAAAGATGGCTTGTTCGCGGTCGCAGCCGTCGGCGAAACTGCCCTTGGTCGAGACTTCCACGGCGTCGACTGCGGCGAGCGGCGCGGTCTGGCCGCGGCGCGTTCGTCTGGCGTGCTCGCGGGCGACGGCGAACACGGTCATGTTCTTGGTCGCGTCATGCAGTTTCTCGCCGCGCTCGCGCGTCTTGAAGGCCAGCTTGCCCGCGACTTCGCGCGCGAACTTCACCGCGCCTTCGAGCAGATCGCCTTCGATGATTTTATCGAGGATGCCGCACGCCAAGGCGCTTTTTGCATCAATGGGGTCGCCGAACGCGCACATTTCGACAGCCTTTGCCACGCCGGCGAGGCGCGGCAAGCGCTGGGTCCCGCCGGCTCCCGGAATGATGCCGAGCTTTACTTCGGGCTGCCCGACCTGCGCGGTTGCGACGGCGACGCGGTAATGACCTGCCATGGCGACTTCGAGTCCGCCGCCGAACGCCGTGCCATGAATCGCCATCACCACGGGCTTGCGGGAGTCCTCAATTTTGAGCAGCGCCGGATAGAGCGTCAGCCGGGGGCGCGTGCCAGCGGTAATTTTTCCGAATTCCTTGATATCGGCTCCGGCAATGAAGGTGCGTCCGCCGCCGATGACGACGATCGATGCCACTTCCGGATCGGCTGCCGCTTTCTCGATTCCTTCAAGAATGCCCTCCGGCACGCCGGGGCTGAGGGCGTTCACCGGCGGGTTGTCGATGGTTACAATGGCCACGTTGCCGTCTCTCGTGTACTTGACGAGCTCGCTCATTTAAGAAGATCCCTTTCCTCACGAAATAGCTTTACTATCGTATAAGATCCATGCGGCTTCTTCCTATTGTTATTTTCCTGAGCGCCCTGGCGCTCGCCGGCGGCGACGATTGGCCGGGTTGGCGCGGGCCGACGGGGAACGGCATCTCGACTTTGAAAGATGTCCCGACTGCGTGGAGCGCGGAGCGCAATGTTGCCTGGAAGACGCCTTTAGAGGGGCGCGGGCTTTCGTCGCCCGTGGTGTGGGGCGACCGCATATTTCTGACCACGGATGTCGAAGGCGAAGCGGTGGAGGGAGTTCCTCCCAAGCATCGTATAAGGGGCGAGCCCTTTCGCCATCCGGACAGCATCGGAATGAATCACAAGCACATTCTCAAGGTGATGAGCTTCGATACGAAATCCGGCAAACAATTGTGGGAGCGCACTGCCTACAACGGCACCGTGGCTGACGAGATTCATAAGTTCAACACTTACGCTTCGGCCACCACGGTTACCGACGGAAAGTTCGTATACGCGTATTTCGACTCGCAGGGGCTTTACAAGTACGATTTCGACGGCAACCTGATCTGGAAGATGTCTTTCGGTCCGATCATGGCGGAGGGTGTGGGATCCGGAGTTTCGCCGGTGCTGTTCGAAGACAAGATCATCATTCTTGCCGATCAGGATGAGGGCGAGAATTCATTCCTGGCGGCCGTGTCGACGCGGGACGGAAAGATCGCCTGGAAGGTGGCGCGCAAAGCGCAGGTGTCCTGGACCGTTCCGGTTGTTCTTGACGTGGATCACGAGGCGCAGTTGATTGTCAGCGGGACGGAGAACCTGATCGCCTACGATCCGCGCACCGGCAAGGAGATCTGGAAAACCGAGGGAGTGGGCGGGAACTCGGTGCATACGCCAGTGTACGGACACGGCATGGTGTTCGTCTCGACGGGGTATCCGTCGAAGAACGTGATGGCGGTGCGGCTCCATCCCGCGGCGGGCGAGGAGCGCATCGCGTGGAGCTACAAGAAGGGCACCGGATATATTCCGAACACGATTCTTTACGGCGACTACCTTTATTTCATGACCGACGCGGGATTGCTGACCTGCGTGGAGGCGGTTACCGGGAAGGTAGAGTACGAATCGAAGCGGTTCCCGACGCCGTCGCATTTTGCGGGCGCTCCGGTGGCGTTTGACGGGAAGGTGCTGATCACCAGCCAGGACGGCGATACCTATGTGCTGAAGGCCGGGCCGGTTTACGAAATTCTGGGGACGAATTCGCTGGGCGAGGGAGTGATTGCGTCGCTCGGGATTGCCGGGGATTCGATTTACATCCGGTCGGAGAAGAATCTATACCGCATCCGGCAGGCCGCTGGGAACATCCAATCGGGGAAATGAGAAATATTGCGTTAAGCGTCGCCTCCCTGACGGTCGGAGTTCGGTGGGGGGCAGCGGGCTGCGGGTTGGGGAGGGTGCGGAAAAGCGGGGAACGCCCTCTAAAGCGCGGCTGCGGGCTGAAGCCCGGCCCCACAAGGCACGGGCTTGGTGCGATGGTGTCCGCATGCTTACGCATGGCGGTTCGGCGGCTCGAGAGCAGGCTAAGATCGCTTCCTGCGGTCGCGGCTCGGAAGAGTACGGGTACGGGCGCAAGAGGTGCCGGACCCACCTGGCTGGTGGGACTGCTCTTCGCGGGCGGGCTGTTTGGACAATTCGCGGACAAGCAGCAGCAGGTTGCTTCGTTTGAAAAAGTCTGGACGACGATCCGGGATAAGCACTGGCAGAAGAATCCCGGCGGGCTGGACTGGCAGGCGATTCATGCGGAGTTTTATCCTCGCATCGAGAGTGCGAAGTCGGACGAAGAAGCGCTGGCGATCATGAGGGAAATGCTGGGGCGGTTGAAACAGACGCATTTCGGCATTTTCCCCGCCGCGGTGTTTAACGACCTGGAGAGCGAAGGCGGCGGCGACGGCTCCGCCGGCATCGATGCGCGGGTGCTGGACGGGAAGGTGGTGGTGACGAATCTCGATCCCGGGTCGCCGGCCGAAAAGGCGGGGGTGAAGCGGGGATGGGTCGTCCAAAGCGTGAATGCGAAACCGCTGACGCCGGCGATCGAGAAGCTGAAGTCCGATCCCGAGATTCATGAGATGGCGCTGGAGCAAGCGGTGCATACGCGATTGACGGGGCTCCCGGGGGACACGATCAAGGTCGAATTTCTCGATGGCGCGAACGCGCCCGTCACGCTCAACCTGGGATTGGTGCAGGAGCGCGGGCAGACAGCGCGGTTCGGGAATCTGCCGCCGATGCATGTGTTCTTCGAAACGAAAAAAATCGGCAATACGGGCTATGTGCGCTTCAACATGTTTCTGGACCTGGTGCGGGTGATGGCCGGATTCGGCAGCGCTGTCGAAGGGTGCATGAAGTGCGACGGTTTCATCATCGATCTGCGCGGCAATCCGGGAGGGATCGCCGGAATGGCGATGGGGATGGCAGGCTGGCTGGTGGATAAGCCGGATGAGCGCCTGGGCGCGATGTACCTGCGCGATGCGACGCTGAACTTCGTGATCAACCCGCGCGCCGAGGTGTTCGCGGGACCGGTGGCGATCCTGGTGGACGGGACTTCGGCGTCGACTTCGGAGATTTTTGCGGGCGGCTTGCAGGATCTGGGACGGGCGCGCGTGTTCGGCACCAAGACGGCGGCAGCGGCGCTTCCGTCCATCTTTGAGAGGCTGCCAAACGGCGACGGTTTCCAATACGCGACGGCGAATTATATTTCCGAGGGCGGCAAGGCGCTGGAAGGCCTGGGGGTGACGCCGGATGTGGAAGTGAAGCTGACCCGGGAAGGACTGCTGGCCGGTCATGATGCGGTGCTGGACGCTGCGCTAGAGTGGATTAGGAAGAAAAAATGAATCGTCGCTATTTAATAGTTGCTCTCGCCGGCCTGGCTACCTTCGCGATCGGGCAAGACGAGCCGCTGCCCAAAGCCGATACCATTCTCGACCGCTATGTGGAGGTGACCGGGGGCAAAGCGGCTTACGAGAAGCACACCAACGAGATTGCATATGGGACGCTGGAGTTCAAAGCCCAGGGATTGAAGGGATCCGTGACCCGCTATTCGGCGGCTCCGGCGCAGGAATACCTGGTGATGGAAATCGAGGGCGTGGGAAAACTGGAATCGGGCATGGACAACGGCGTCGTGTGGGAGAAGAACGTCATGCTGGGCGCGCGCGTGAAGAGCGGCGCGGAGCGGGCGCAATCGCTGCGGGAGGGCACCTTCAACTCCTCCATCCTATGGCGCGACCTATATCAGAAAGCGGAG
>JBEKOZ010000100.1:0-10408 GCA_049521275.1 Bryobacteraceae bacterium
GCCGGACGCGATGCATCAGGCGATGGCGGAGACGCTCGACCAGTGCCTCGCTGATATTCATGCGATTCAGAAAGACGCGCGCGAGCATGGATTCAAGGAGCGCCCCGCCTGGCCGATGATCGTCATGATTTCGCCCAAAGGATGGACGGGGCCGAAGGTGGTAGACGGCTTGCAGATCGAAGGCACGTTCCGCGCGCACCAGGTTCCTTTGGACGAGGTGCGCACGAATCCTGAGCACCTGAAGATTCTGGAGTCCTGGCTGAAAAGTTATCGGCCGGAGGAACTTTTTGACGACTGCGGCACTTTTATCCCGGAGCTGCGGGCGCTTGCACCCACGGGCGAGAGGCGGATGGGCGCGAATCCGCATGCCAACGGCGGGCTGTTGCTGAAGGACCTCCATATGCCCGATTTTCGCGGTTATGCGGTGGAGGTCTCGAAGCCCGGCGTCGGCGTTGGAGAAGCCACGCGCGTGCTGGGCGGGATGCTGCGCGATGTGATGGCCCAAAATGCCGGTGCGAAGAATTTCCGCGTGTTCGGCCCGGATGAGACCGCGTCGAACCGGCTCGGCGCGCTGTTCGAAGTGACCGATCGCGAGTCGGTCGCGCAGACGTTTTCTTTCGACGACCATGTGTCCGCGACGGGGCGCGTGCTCGAAGTGCTCAGCGAGCATATGTGCGAAGGATGGCTTGAAGGTTATCTGCTGACGGGCCGCCACGGATTTTTCAGCTGCTACGAAGCGTTCATCCACATTGTCGATTCGATGTTCAACCAGCACGCGAAATGGCTGAAGGAATCGAACACCATTCCGTGGCGCCGGCCGATCGCGTCGTTGAACTACCTGCTGACGTCGCATGTCTGGCGGCAGGATCACAACGGGTTCAGCCATCAGGACCCCGGCTTCGTCGACGTGGTGATGAACAAGAAAGCCGATATCGTGCGGGTCTATTTTCCGCCCGACGCGAACTGTCTGCTCTCGGTGGCGGACCACTGCCTGCGCAGCCGCAACTATGTGAACGTGATTGTCGCGGGCAAGCAGCCGGCGCTTCAGTATCTGGATATGGACTCGGCGATCAAACACTGCTCCGCGGGCATCGGGATCTGGGAGTGGGCCTCGAGCGACAATGGCGGCGAGCCCGATGTGGTCATGGCGTGCTGCGGCGATATCCCGACGCTTGAAACGCTAGCCGCGGTCGATTTTCTGCGGCAGCATCTGCCGGACATTCGCATTCGCGTGGTGAACGTGGTCGATCTGATGACGCTCCAGCCGCAGAGCGAGCACCCGCACGGCCTCAGCGATCGGGATTTCGACGCCCTGTTCACGAAGGACAAGCCGATCGTCTTCGCGTTCCACGCGTATCCATGGTCGATTCACAGGCTGACTTACCGGCGGACCAACCATGACAATCTGCACGTTCGCGGATATAAAGAGGAAGGAACGACCACGACTCCGTTTGACATGACGGTGCTGAACGATCTCGACCGTTTCCATCTTGCGGGCGACGTGATCGATCGCGTGCCGCGCTTTGAGAGCACCGCGGGGCATCTGAAGCAGATGCTGCGCAACAAGCTGATCGATCATAAGATTTACATTTCCCAGTTTGGCGACGATATGCCGGAGATCAAGAATTGGAAATGGCCGGCGTGATCGCTCCCTATGGTCGCGGCTCGGTAGAGGCCCGGCGTGCCATTAGTTTCAGGGGGCGATCTGCGTGAGAATCCTGGCGGTCAATGGCGGATCGAGCAGCGTGAAGTGCCGTCTGGACGACCTTTCTCAGGCTCCCTCGGAGCCTGCCGCTGCGCTGTGGGAGAAAAACATCGAGTCGCACGAGAATCTCGAAGCGGTGCTGCGGTCGGCGCCCGGACCCGTCGATGCGGTCGCGCATCGCATCGTGCAGGGCGGGAAATACCGGCAGACGGTGAAAATCACGGAGGAGGTCCACGCAGCGATCGCCGGTGCAGCCGAGGTCGCGCCGACGCACAACAAGTTTGAACTCCAGGCCATCGACGTCGCGCAGCGTGTCTTCGGCCAGGTCCCACAGGTCGCGGTGTTCGATACTGCATTTCATGCGACGCTCGAGCCGGCCGCCTATACTTACGCCGGACCTTACGAGTGGCTCGGCATGGGCATCCGGCGCTATGGATTCCACGGCCTGAGCCATCAATATTCCGCGCGCCGCGCGGCTGAGCTGCTGGGAAGCGATTCACTGCGGCTGATCGTCTGCCACCTGGGCAACGGAGCGTCCCTGTGCGCGATTCGCAAAGGGAAAAGCCTTGACACCACCATGGGATTCACGCCGCTCGAAGGCTTGATGATGGGGACGCGCTCCGGCTCCATCGATCCGGCGATTCTCATTTATCTGATGCGGCATCGCGGCCTCACCGCGGACCGGCTGGACCGGATTCTGAACAGCGAATCGGGACTGCTCGGCGTTTCGGGGATTTCGGGCGACATGCGGGACATTCTCAAGTCGGAGGAGCCGCGGGCGAAACTCGCCTTCGATATTTATGCACATCGCCTGTGCCGCGAAATCGGCGCGATGGCGGGGGTCCTCGGCGGGGTGGACGCCATCGTGTTCACGGGAGGCGTCGGCGAAAATTGTGCGCCGCTGCGGGATATCGTCCAAAAACGATTCTCCTTTCTAAATGCGAAGATCCTGGTGATTCATGCTGAGGAGGAGTGGGAAATGGTGCGCGAATGTTTCTTGCTTCTCGCGTGACATTTTCTCCGAGCCCGCGTCCAACGGTCGAAAGGGGTTTTAACATGAAGATTCTACTGGTATTAGGTTCAGTGTGTCTGCTCCAGGCGCAGGATCCGATGAGCAAGGAGACGAAAAGCCTGTACGCCGAGGTAAAGGGCGACATCCTCAAATCGGCGGAGAAGATGCCGGAGGCGAACTATTCGTTCAAGCCTTCACCCGACGTGCGGAATTTCGGGGCGATTCTGGGTCATATCGTCGACTCCCAAAATTTTTTCTGTAGCGCCGCCAAGGGCGAGACGAAGGATTCGGACGTCGAAAAGGAAGTGACGTCCAAAGCCGACCTGATCGCCGCGCTGAAGAAATCGATGGAATATTGCGATTCGGCCTACGACGGGCTTACCGACGCCAAGGGCGCCATGCTGATGAAGTTCGGGAAAGGGCAGCGATCCATGAGCGGGATCCTGAATTACAATGTCGCCCACGATTATGAGCATTATGGAAACATAGTGACGTACCTGCGTATCAAAGGTATAGTCCCTCCGTCGAGCGCGAAGTAATCAGCTATAATCAGGGTATGGCGCGCGGTTGGGAAAGCAAGTCCGTCGAATCCCAGGTCGAGGCGCGTCATGATTCCAGAAAGGCCCGCATGCCCCACCGAACCCCTGAGCAGATGGAAATCGAACGCAAAAGCGACAGTTTACTGCTGCAACGCGTCCGCGTAATGAGAGAGATAGAGAGTTCCAGCAATGCGCGGCACAGGAAAACGCTTGAGGAAGGGCTCAAGTACCTGGAAGATTCGCTTAGCGCGCTGGGCTGGAAGAAATAGCGCCTACTCCCATTCGATCGTGCCCGGCGGTTTGTTCGTTAAGTCGTAGAAAACACCGGCGATACCTTTGATTTCACGCAGCTCGCGGGTGATGGCTTCGAGCAAGGCGGCGGGCATGCGGACGGCGCTGGCGGTCATGCCGTCCACCGAGTCGATGGGCCTCAAAACGACCGAATTATGGTCATTTAAGGCTCCTAAAGGGATCAAAACGACGGGAAATTGCCAGATTAAGGCATCGAATCCCGATTCGTGCGTCGCTTGGCGCACGACGGCGTCGGCCTGGCGGAGCAAATCCAGGCGATCGGCGGTTAGCGCCGCGGGGTGCACGCGCATGGTTTCGATCGGCGCCTGAGTCCAGACGGCGACGACCACGCGGTTCACCTGGTCGAGTCTGTTGATCAGGCTCGCGACTTCTTCGTCGGTCCCGGGAAATTGTTCGATGGCCAACACCGACCGGTAGGTGCGGGAATCGCCCTGGACGCCGACGGAGTGGACGGGGATGATGAAGCCATCGGCGGTCTTTTCGGGGACGCCCGAGGTAGCGGAGCACAGGCAGCGGATGGCGAGGCCGGGGCCGGGGAACGGATGGCGGTTTAGCAGTTCCGGCGCGAGGCCAAGCTGGCGCCCGATGGCGCGGACCTCATCCTTATAAAAGGAAGAGAGCGGCTCGACGATGCGGCCTTCCTCGATCAATCGCTGAATCCCGGCGACGCGGTTGTGATGCGTCTTGATCAGATCCGCCTTGGCGGAGCCGCCGGATTCGATGGTATCGGGGTAGATGGTGCCCTGGCCGAGAATCCAGTTGGCATCGAGGAAATGCTCGCTTTCGAGGATGCGCTGCTGGACGTCGACGAACTTTTCGCCGATGATGTGGCGCTTCTGCTCGGGGTCGGTGGCGGCGGCGAGCGCGGTCAGAAATTCCGTCTTGGCGTCGGCGACCTGAAAGGAGCGGGCTCCGAGGGCCTCAAAATTCCGGCGCACAAACGCGGTCTCGCCTTCGCGCATCAGGCCGGTATCGACGTAGGTTCCATGGACGCGCTCCGGTCCCAGGGCCCGGAGGCAAAGCGTGTAGGCGACGGTCGAATCGACGCCTCCGCTGACGAAGAAAAAGATGTTGCGATCGCCCGCCACGGCGCGAATCTGGTCCTCGATCGATTGGACCTGGCCGGCGGGGTCCCAATCTTCTTGGCATTCGCAGACATCGAAAAGAAAATTCCTGAGGATGGTCTGGCCGCACGGGGTGTGCGCGACTTCGGGATGAAACTGGACGGCAAAAAGTCGGCGCGCCGGCGACGACATGGCCGCGATGGCGCAGGTTTCGGTACTGGCGAGCACCTCAAAACCGCCGGGCACCTCGGCGACGACGTCGCGATGGCTCATCCACACCTGCTGGCGTCCCTCAATGCCGCTGAGAATGGTATCGCCATGAATGATATCAAGCCGGGCCAGGCCGTACTCGCCGCGATCGCCTTTTTCGACCAGCCCGCCGAGGGCGTGCGCCATCAATTGCTGGCCGTAGCAGATGCCGAGCACGGGGATGCCGGAGGTGAGCAAAGCCGGATCGATGGTGGGGCTGGCCGGATCGTAAACGCTGGCCGGTCCACCGGAGATGATGACGCCTTTGCGGCCCAGAAGTTGAGCGGCGGGGGTTTCGCTGGGCGCGACCTCGGCATAGATCCCCAGATCGCGCACTTTACGGGCGATCAGATGGCAATACTGCCCGCCTGCATCAAGGACAGTTATTTGTGGAGTCAAGACGTTTTTTGGCCACCGATGAACGCGGATAAACGCCGATAAAAATATGTCTTCGATCGGCGTGTATCTGCGTTCATCAGCGGCTAAATATTTCTTTTCTACTGCTTGGCGATCGCCGCGGCGGCTTGATCCTGGCCGTTCATGCGCATCACCATCTGCTTTTTGGCGCTGTCGAGCAGGGCTTTCGCCTTCGGCAAAGCTTCGATGCCCTTCTGGACGGCCGGATCCTGCTCGATGGCCACGCGCTGCGATTCTTCATAGCTGAAGGCGGTGATATACATCTCGCGCTTCAGCTGATCCTTCATCCACTGATGATTCTCGGTGAACTCGGCCTCGGTGAAAACCACGTTGTTCTTCGTGAGGAAATCGTGGAACTCGTTAATCATGGCCTCGTCCGGAGACCAGCCCGCGGGTAGCTTGGTGCTGCCGTGCGAATTGAACCATTTGGAGGAGAAGTTGAGGGTTGCGTATTTGCGGATCAGCTCGATCTGGAATTTGTTGTACTTGGCAGGCACGTACTTTTCGTCGGGGGTGATACCGCCGCCGCCGTAGACGGTGCGTCCGCTATCGGTCATCTTCACGTCAGCTTCGTTCTTCTGATCGAGGTTGGTGTGATAGTAGTAATCGAGGAACGACTGGTTGGCATAAGGCCGTTGAATCCAGCGCCCGCTGGGGGTGTAATACTGCATCGTGGTCAACGCCAGGCCGACGTTATCACTCAACGGGTATACGGTTTGCACCAAGCCCTTGCCGAAGGTGGTTTCACCCAGGATCCAGGCGCGGTCGTGGTCCTGCAAGGCGCCGGATACGATTTCCGCCGCGGAGGCCGAGTAGCGATTCACCAGAACCACCATGGGATAATCCACGCCCTTGCCGTTGTGGCGAACGGTGAAGTTCTTGTTGGGCTGCGTGCGGCCGCGATGGCTGACCACCAGTTCGCCGCGATTCAGGAAGTGGCCGGCGACATCGATCCCCTCGGTCAGTAAGCCGCCAGGATTCGCGCGCAGATCGAGAATCAGCCCCTTGACGCTGCCTTCGGGCAGCTTGGCCAGCTTCTCTTCCATTTCCTTGGAGGTATTCTCACCGAACTGGGTGATGTCGAGATAGGCGATGCCGGGACGGATGAAGAAGCAATCGGGCACGGTGGACCGCTCGATTTCGGCGCGGACGATGTTGAAGGTGATCGGCAAGCTGCCGTCCCGCTCGACCTTAATCTGAACCTTGGTGCCCTTGGTTCCCTTGAGCCGTTCGGCGATCTGCGAGACCGTCAAGCCATCGGTCTTTTTATCGTCGATTTCGATGATCACGTCGCCGGCGCGGAGGCCCGCCTTGTAGGCGGGATAACCGGAAAAGGGGGCGAGCACGATCGTGCGGTCGTTGCGCGGGCCTACCATCATGCCGACGCCGGAATAATGGCCGCTCTGATCGGTGCGCAGATCCTTGTAATCCTTGGGATCGAAAAAGTTGGAGTGCGGGTCGAGCGTGCGCAGCATCCCCGGGATGGCACCCTTATAAATGGCGGTCTCCGACTTCACGGGATCGGCGAAATTGGCCTCGACCACGTCAAAAACCTTGGTAAAGCCCTTGAGGCTCTGGCGGAGCTGGTCCTCGTCGTTGTTCGAGGCGGCATTGACATGACCGGGGCTGAGAAACAGCCCGGCGCCAAGCGAACAGAGAGCTATAAAGGCGGGAACGAGAATAAAACTGCGGCGGCGAGATGGCATCCTCTAGATGGCCTCCGTTAATAGTATATCGCGCAACGGGCGTCTAGTGAATAGACGCCGGTCGAGCAGGATCGGTCACAAAATATCCGAAACGGGCGGAAACCGACTCCCTGTGGTCGCGGCTCGTTAACCCACCCTGGCGGTGCGGCGGGTGGCGAGGCCGGGCTCCATGCGCACCGGCTTGCGCTCAGTTGACGTCAGCCGGCGAGCCTGATCGCTGACCGAGACCAGGAACATCGGCTGGCGCGCGTTCTTCAAAATATCGATGATGCGGTCGTGCTGATCCTCTAAATAGATCGACTTGCCGTCGGTGACCAGGTGCAGGTCGGAGTTGTCGGCGAGGACCTCGGCGAGTCGCTTGCCCATCTCCTTTTGCAGGAAGCGCAGCACGCGGCGGATTTTCTGGAGCGAGAAGCCCTTACGGCGCAGCTCGGCGATAACCGTGATTTCGATGACCTCGGCAGCGTAGTAGACGCGGCGGTGCCCTTCGTGACGGGGGGAAACGACCTTGCGCTCGTCCCACCATTGCAGTTGCCGCAGGCTGACTTCGGCCACCTCGGCGACCTCGATGGACGAGTACGTCCGTTCCTCAATCTGGGCTTTGTCCGTGGGAGCCTTTTGGGCGGACGCGGCGGCGGGGCGGGGTTTGCGGGCTTTAAACATAACAGGGGTCTTCCGTTTCGGTCGAAAACAGGCTGCCTAACGATTGTACTCGACTGGCGGGGCGTGTCAATAGGGGGTTGGGGTATTCTGCGGGTGATCGCCGGACCGGACGGAATAGTAGGTGGGTTTAGCGTTCGACCAGAGCATGGAAGCAGATCGGAGAGCGCCGCGTGGAGGGTCCGCGGTTTCCTTTGACAAAGGCAACAGATATGTTTACGATTGATACATGACCTGCGCCGAGCTGAAGCGGTGGCTCGTGAAGCACGGCTGCGCGTTCGAGCAGGGCAAGGGAAGTCACCAGATCATCCGGCTCGGGACGCGGCGATCGGTATTTGCGGACCACGGCAAGAAAGAAGTACCGACAGGAACTTTCAACGCGATTAAAAGGGACCTGGGTCTGAAATGAAAGGGAGAACGTCATGATTAGTTACCCCGTGCGGATTACCAGAGAAGGACAGGCGTTTCTCGCTCAATTCCCCGATGTCCCGATTGCGCACACATTCGGGGACACGAAGCAGGAATGCCTTGAGAACGCGCTCGACGCACTCGAGACCGCGTTTATCGCCCTGATGTCGGACCGCTCCGAAATCCCGGAGCCGTCGCGCATCAAGCGGGGCATGGATTCGGTGACGCTTCCGGCACTCGCAGAGGCGAAAATTTCTCTCTACCGGGAGATGTTGGCGGTGGAAATGCGGAAGGCTGAGCTTGCTCGTCAGCTGGGCTGGCATAAGCCTCAGGTCGACCGTCTGCTGGATTTGCGGCATGATTCGCGGCTCGATCAGATTGAGCGGGCATTTGCGGCTCTCGGAAAGCGGGTGAGAATCGCCATAGAAGACGCAGCTTGATGCGGTGGGCGATCCCTCGATCAAGCGAATCGACGTCGTCCGATGCCCGCGCGGACCACTGAATCTCCTTCACATCCCGAGCATCTTGCGGACTTCCGAGTCCGGCAGGTCAGGTCGCGGATCGTCAAGCGCTTCTTGTATAGCCTCGCGTTCGCGTTTCGTGAGGTGGCCGGGCTCCAGCAGCCATTCCTTCCGCTCCTCGTCCATGGCGACGAACGCGACGTACGCCAGCACGGTCCGGAGTTTGTCCGCCGGCACGTCATCCAGTTTTTCAATGATCTGCCGCTTGGTGTCGTTCTGTTCAATCACCGGCATCCGAACCTCCCCCTACGAACCACACTACCTCAACCTGCGCGCCCTCGCGCACCTCGGCCGATTCCCATTCGGGCTTGCGGACGATTTCCCGGTTCAGTTCCACGGCGACCCGGGCGCCGTCGATCTCCAGGTATTGGAGCAGCGCGGCGACATGCAGGCCCTCCGGAACGCGGCGCGGGTCGCCGTTTAGCACAATTCCGATCGTCTTTGTTCCGAGCGTCACGTTGACACCATGTTTCCGCACTCATTATATTCAATAGTTACAGTTCTTCCCCTAGCTCATGCCGGAAACTCTTACGCTTTCACAAATCTATTTCCCTGTTCTGGTGCAAATCGGCATCGCCATGGCCGTCGCGGCGGGATTGATCGGCCTGTCGGCCGCGCTCGGGAAGCGAGCCCGCAGCCCGCAGAAGGACACGCCGTATGAATCGGGGATGGCGCCCACCGGCTCGGCGCGCGAACGATTCAGCGTCAAGTTCTACATGGTGGGCATGATTTTCATCCTGTTCGATATCGAAGCCGTGTTCCTGTACCCGTGGGCGGTGGTCTTCCGCGAGCTGAAGATGTTCGGATTTTTCGAAATGCTGGTGTTCGTCGCGCTGGTGCTGGTGGGATACTTCTACGTGTATAAGAAGGGCGTGCTCGATTGGTCGGGCGAATATTCCGGCTTCAAGGACGGAAAGAAATGACGCATCCGGCGATTCTTGAGACGATTGAGGCCTTCGGGGAGACCACCCACATCGCGGACCCGGCGAAGATCGTCGAGCTGTGCCGCTACTTTAAGGACGACGAGAAATATATCCGGCTCAGCGGACTGACCGCGGTCGACTGGCATCCTTCCGAGCCTCGGTTTGAGGTGGTTTATCTGCTGCATTCGATCGAGCGCAACACCCGTCTGCGCATCAAATGCAGGGTGCACGGCGCGAGTCCCGAGATCGATTCGGTGTACAGCGTCTGGCGCTCGGCCGACTGGCATGAGCGCGAGGTGTTCGACCTGTTCGGTATCCGTTTCCGGAATCATCCGAATCTGGTGCGCATCCTGATGCCGCTCGATTGGGACGGCCATCCGCTGCGCAAGGATTATCCGGTGCACGGGTACAAGTACAGCTACCCCAATGAATAAGGCCCTTCATGAATAAATCATTGGAAGACCATTTTTCGACCATCGCGGCGCTCCAGGAGCAGCCCGCGAATCCCGCCGCCCCGCGCCGCATGACGCTGAACATGGGGCCGCAGCATCCGTCGACGCACGGCGTGCTGCGCATCGTGCTGGAGCTCGAAGGCGAGACCATCCGTTCGGCCGCGCCGGACATCGGATTCCTGCACACCGGCATCGAGAAACAGTGCGAGGCGCTGACCTGGGCCAAGGCGCTGACCTTGACCGATCGCGTCGACTACCTGGCGAATCTCTCGAACAACCTGGTCTATTCGCTGACGGTCGAGAAGCTGTTGCAGATCGAAATTCCGGAACGGGCGCAGTGGCTGCGCGTGATGATGACGGAGTTTTCGCGCCTCAACAGCCACCTGGTCTGGCTGGGTACGCACGCCCTCGACATCGG
The DNA here is from genome assembly GCA_049521275.1 of Bryobacteraceae bacterium. Taxonomy (GTDB): domain Bacteria; phylum Acidobacteriota; class Terriglobia; order Bryobacterales; family Bryobacteraceae; genus Palsa-187. Next base: position 10,387 of record JBEKOZ010000100.1, read on the forward strand.
CGCGATGAGCATCTTCTTTTAC